>NZ_PEGG01000138.1 GCF_002737765.1 Caulobacter sp. B11
CCGTATCGCGGCCGAGGTCGGCACGCCGGTCTATGTCTATTCCCGCGCCACGCTGGAACGGCACTTCACGGTGTTCCGCGACGCCCTGGTCGACGCCGGGGTGGTCGATCCCCTGGTCGCCTACGCGGTCAAGGCCAATTCCAACGTCGCTGTGCTCAAGGTGCTGGGCGACCTGGGCGCCGGGGCCGATACGGTGTCGGAGGGCGAGGTGCGCCGCGCCCTGGCGGCTGGCATTCCGGGCGAGCGGATCGTGTTCTCGGGCGTCGGCAAGACCCGGGACGAGATCGCCTTCGCCCTGAAGGCCGGCGTCGCCGAAATCAACGTCGAATCCGAGCCTGAGCTCAACGCCGTTGCCGCGGTCGCCGCCGAGCTTGGGGTCCGGGCCAAAGTGGCGTTCCGGGTCAATCCCGACGTCGCGGCCGGCGGCCACGCCAAGATCGCCACCGGCAAGGCCGACAACAAGTTCGGGGTGTCGTTCGCCGAGGCCGCCCGCCTCTACGCCAACGCCAGCAACAACCGCAACCTCGAACCGATCGGCGTGGCCTGCCACATCGGCAGCCAGATCACCGACCTGGCCCCGATGCGCCAGGCCTTCACGAAGATGCGCGGCCTTGTCGAGCAGCTGCTGGGCGAAGGCCTTCACGTCGAACGGCTCGACCTCGGCGGCGGCCTGGGGGTGCCCTATTTCAACATGCCCGAACCGCCCTCGCCCGCCGATTTCGCGACCATGGTCGGCGAGGTCGTCAAGGGCCTGCCCGTCAAGCTGGCCTTCGAACCCGGTCGCGTGATCGCCGCCAATGCCGGGGTTCTGCTGAGCCAGGTGATCCACGTGCACCAGCGGCCCGAGGGGCGGCGGTTCCTGGTGCTGGACGCGGCGATGAACGACCTGCTGCGCCCGGCCATGTACGACGCCTTCCACGACATCCGACCGCTGGTTCCCCGCGCGGGCGAGGCCACGGCCTATGACGTGGTCGGTCCGATCTGCGAGACCGGCGACACCTTCACCCGCGATCGGCTCCTGCCGCCCCTGGAAGCCGGAGATTTGGTGGCCTTCATGTCGGCCGGCGCCTATGGCGCGGCCATGGCCAGCGAATACAACACCCGCCCCCTGGTGCCCGAGGTGCTGGTCGACGGCGACCGTTTCGCCGTGATCCGCGCCCGGCCAAGCTACGACGAGATCCTGGCGCGAGATCTGATCCCGGCCTGGATCTAGGTATTCAACCGGATGCGACACCTTGTCGTTCTGTGCGGTTCCGTCACACGGGCTTAACCGTCTCCGCGCACCCTGCGGCAACCGGGCGGCGCTGTTGACGATCACGCTCGCCAACGGGTGGAGCGCGACTGATGATCGAATTCGATACCATCGAGGCCCAGCGTCGGGTCGGCGGCCAACTGGTCCGCCTCTGTGTCGCGGGGATGGTCTTGCTGGTGCCGACGGCCTGCCTGTTCGCCGGCGGTCAGCTCGTGCCCCTGACGATCGGCGCCGCCCTGGCCGCCTGCCTCGCCTGGGGCGGCTACGCAATTTGGCGCGACAGCGCCGCCCAGCGGATCTCCACCGCGGTCGCGCTGGTGGCGCAGGTCAGCCTGTTCATCGCCGCCTTCGCCGGACATGGCTGGCAGGCCGACGCCCGGCTCGCCTATCTGGCGGCCCTGGCCCTGCTGGTGGCCTATGGCGACTGGCGCGTGGTGGCGGTCGGGGCGCTCAGCGTCATCATGATCGATCTCGGAGCCAGCCTGCTGGCGCCGCATAGCCTGATGCCTGGCGAGGTCAGCCTGCTGCGGCTGGCCTTCAACGCCGGCGTCACCGCGACCGCGGCCTGGTCGCTGATCTGGCTGACCGCAGGGGTCTCGCGACTGTTCGTCACCGTCAATGCACGGACCGACAAGGCCCTGGATGCGGCGAGCCGCGCCGACACCGCCAACGCCGCCGCCATCGCTGAACGCGCGGCGCGCGATGCGGCCAATGCCGAGCAATCGGCCCAGAAGGCCGCCCTGGAAGCCGAACAGACCCTGGTCGTCGAGCATCTCGCCGCGGCACTCGCCCGGCTGTCGGCCGGCGATCTGACCTGGCGCCTGAACCAGACCTTCGCGACGCGCTATGAACCCCTGCGCCTGGACTTCAACGGCGCCATGGGCCGCCTGCAGGCCGCCATGGGCGAGATCTCCCATAACGCCGCCAGCATGTCGGCCGGGGTCGCCGACATGAGCCGCGCGTCGGACGAACTGGCCCGCCGCACCGAGCAGCAGGCCGCCGCCCTGGTCCAGACCGCCACCGCCCTGGGGCAGATCACCGCCGCCGTGCAACAGACCGCCGAGAGCGCCCGTCAGGCCAATAGCGCCGCCGCCGGCGCCCGACAGGAGGCCGAGCGCTCTGATCCGGTGGTCACCGAGGCCGTCGAGGCCATGACCCTGATCGAGACCTCATCCGGCCAGATCGGCAAGATCATTGGGGTGATCGACGAGATCGCCTTCCAGACCAACCTGCTGGCCCTGAACGCCGGGGTCGAGGCGGCCCGGGCCGGCGACGCCGGTCGCGGCTTCGCCGTGGTGGCCCAGGAGGTGCGCGCCCTGGCCCAGCGCTCGGCCGACGCGGCCCGCGAGATCAAGGTGCTGATCCAGGTTTCCGGCGATCAGGTGGGGGCCGGGGTCGAGCGGGTCGGTCGAACTCGCGAAGCCCTGCAGCGCATCGTCGCCCGGGTGGCCGAGATCGACGCCAAGGTGACCATGATCGCCGCCTCGGCGCGCGAGCAGGCCCAGGGCCTGGGCGAGGTCAACACCACGATGGGCGAGATGGACCGGGTCGTGCAGCAGAACGCGGCCATGGTCGAGGAGACCACCGCCGCCGCTCATGCCTTGAAGGGCGAGTCCCAGGAACTGACGGCGAGGGTCGACCTGTTCGACATCGGCCGGACGCGAGGAGCCCGGGCGCGGGCGGCCTGATGCCGCCGTCCGCCGATGGCTAGTCCATCGCCCCGACATAGGGCAGGCCGCGGCTCTTGCCTTCGTCATCAAGGCCATAACCGACCAGATAGCGGGCCGGCGCTTCCCAGGCCACAAAGTCGGGCGTGATCGGGCGCGGCTTGGGCCAGGGCTTGCGAGCGAAGACGGCGGTCAGAACGTCGCTGGCCCCGGCGTCCTTGACCAGACGGGCGGCCTCGCTCAGCGACAGGCCGGTGTCTAGAACATCGTCGACGATCAGGGCGCGTCGCCCGACCAGGGGGCGCTGCAGATCGGCGCGTACTTCGCAGCGGCCCGAACTCTTGCGCTCATCGTGATAGGAGGCCAGCCAAAGGGCGTCGAAGCGAACATTGCGCCCGGCGCGCCACAGGGCCCGGGTCAGATCGGCGGCGAACCACAGCCCGCCGGTCAGCAGGCAGACCACCACGGTGTCGTCGTCGATCCGCGGCGCGATCTGCAGGGCCAGGGCCTCGACCCGCTCGGCAATCTCCTGTTGGGAGACCAGCACTTCGGGGGCGGTTGCATCGGTCATTTCAGGGTTCTTGATTCAGTGGTGCTCGGCGGGAGCCGGAGCGTGCGCTCCGGTCTCATGAGCGGGGGCCTCGTGTCCAGCCCCTTCGACCGGTTGGGCGGCCGTTTCGGACGCGTGCGGATCGGGGGCATGGGCCTCGACGGCGCCGCGCAATTCGGGATCCTGCGCCACCGGCTTGGCCGGCGCATGCAGGGCGGTCTTGGCGCCCTTGCCGGCCCCGTGCTCGAGGGCGAAGCCGACTTCCAGGTCCTTGGCCGTCGACGGCGGATCCACCAGGGTGATCGAAAAGTGGCGCGTCTGGCTGGGCGGGATCACCGGATCGGGCGCGATGGCGATCTTGCCGGCGACGCGCTTGTTCTTGGCGTTCAGCAGGCTGATCCGCAGCGGCGGCGCGGTGACGGCGTGGTCGGTGACGTTGCGGATCACGCCGGTGATGATCAGGACGGCATGGCCGCCTTCCAGGCTCGGCTGGGCCTTGAGACTGTCCTTATCGACCACGAGGCCGACCGTGTTCACATCGAGACCGACCATGGCGTAGGCCCCGGCGGTCTTGGGCCACAGACGAGCGACGTCGAGACGCAGGGCGCCGGCCGCGACCAGCACGATCGCCATGGCGGCGGCCATGCCGCCCCAGACGATGCCGGTGGCCTTGGCTTCCTTGAGGCGACGCTCAGCGTCGGCCCGGGCCCGGAACACCTTGGGCAGTTCCTCGCCAGGCAGGGCGCTGACCGGGGGTTCGGCGTCGAGGTCGGAGGAGGCCGGCGCGGCGGGCTCAACGGCCGCGATGGCGGGCTCGGCGGCCAGCACCGAGTCCGAGGGTTCATCGAACAGATCGACGGCGTCCTCGTTGCGCGCGGTCCAGCGGGCTCCGCAGGAGGCGCAGCGAACCACACGACCCTGCGGTCCGACCTTGGAGTCATCAACGAAATAGCTGCTAGCGCACTCTGGGCAGGTCAGTATCATGGCCGCGAATCGGACGCTCCCCGCTCCTGCTAACGAGGTCGCCGATTTTGTCACCCATGTCCAGAAACCCTGACGACACACCCGTGCGCATCGACGAAGATCTGGACGCTGACGCCGTCCCCGTCGTCCGCTTCGAAGGAGTGTCGATGCGGTACGGACGAGGGCCGGAAACCCTAAGCGATCTCTCCTTGTCTCTACAGGCAGGGTCTTTCCATTTCCTCACCGGCGCCTCGGGCGCCGGCAAGAGTTCCCTACTCAAGCTGATATATCTGGCGCACCGTGCGTCACGGGGTCGCGTGCAGCTGTTTGGCCGCGATATCAGCCTGGTGCCGCCGGCCGACCTGCCGTTCCTGCGTCGCCGCATCGGGGTGGTTTTCCAGGATTTCCGGCTGCTGGAGCACCTGTCGGTGTTCGACAACGCCGCCCTGCCGCTGAGGATCGCCGGCCGCAAGCCCGCGACCTATCGCGACGACGTGGCAGAGCTGCTGCAGTGGGTGGGTCTGGGCGATCGCATGCACGCCCTGCCCGCCACCCTGTCGGGCGGCGAGAAGCAGCGCCTGGCCATCGCCCGGGCCGTGGTCGACCGCCCCGACGTGCTGCTGGCCGACGAGCCGACCGGCAATGTCGACCCCGCCATGTCGCTGCGGCTGCTACGCCTGTTCGTCGAGCTCAATCGCCTGGGCACGACGGTGCTGATCGCCACCCATGACGAGGACCTGGTGGCGCGCGCCGGTCGCCCAACCCTGCATCTGGACCACGGACGGCTGTTGGACCCGGGGCAGATCGATGAGTGAAACCTTCGCCGTCGCCCGCTGGAAGCCCGGCCCCTTGCTGCCGCCGCGCGATGCGCGCGACGGGTCGCTGGTCTTCGTCATCGCCGTGCTGTGCTTCCTGGCCTGCCTGACCGCCCTGGCGGCCCTGGCGGCCAATCGCGCCGCCGAGGGCTGGTCCGCCCAATTGACCGACTCCGCCACGGTTGTGGTCCGGGCCCGTCCCGGTGAAACGCCCGACAGCGCCGCCGCCCGCGCCGCCGAGACCCTGTCGGGCGTCAAGGGTGTGACCGAGGCCCGGGCCCTGGACCGCGCCAAGGCCGAGGCTCTGCTCGAGCCCTGGATCGGGCGCGACGCCCTGGTCGAGGACCTGCCCACCCCGCGCCTAGTGACGCTGGACCTCGATCCCAAGGCTCCCGCCAAGGCCGAGGCCCTGGTCGCGGCCCTCAAGGAGGCCAATGTCGATGCGGTGGTCGACGACCATAGCCGCTGGATCGGCGACATCGAGCGCGCCGCGCGCCTGGCCCGGTTCGCCGCCGCCGGGGTTTTCGCCCTGATCGCCGCCGCGACCGCCGCCGTCATCACCTTCGCCACCCGGGCCGGCCTGGCCGCCCGACGCGATGTGATCGAGGTGCTGCATCTGTCCGGGGCCGAAGCGGGCTTCATCGCGGGGCTGTTCCAGAACCGGTTCGCCGCCATGGCCGCCATCGCCGGCTTGCTGGGCGGGGCCAGCGCGGCCATGATCGGGGCGGCGGCGCGGCTCATGGGGGGCGGCCAGGGACTGACGCCGGTCCTGCCGCTGGCCTGGACCGACCTGCTCGCGCCGCTGCCCTGTCCCCTGGCGGCGGCCCTGGTGGCCGGGATCGCGGCGCGCGGCGCGGCCCTGCGCCTGTTGAGAGACATGCCATGAAGAGCCTTGCCGCCCTGCTGATCGTCGCGATGATCTGGACCGTCGGCCTGTTGGCCTTCGGCGGCCGGGTCGACCATTCGACGCCCGCCGCCGACCCGCCCGTCGCCGACGGCGTCGTGGTCCTGACCGGAGCGTCCAACATCCGGCTGGAGACCGCCACCAAGCTGCTCGAGGCCGGCAAGGGCAAGCGCCTGCTGATCTCGGGCGTCAATCCGGAGGCGACGCGCGAGGACGTACTGGACGTGACCAAGGCCGTGCGGCCGATCTATGCCTGCTGCGTCGACCTGGGCTATGACGCCGCCAACACCGTGGGCAACGCCAAGGAAACCGCCCAATGGGCCAAGGCCAAGGGCTATGACAGCCTGATCGTCGTCACCGCCGACTATCACATGCCGCGCGCGATGCTGGAGCTTCGCGCCGCCATGCCCGAGGCCCGGCTCTATCCCTATCCCGTCGTGACCGAGAGCCTGAACGCCCGCCGCTGGTGGCGCGGCCCCAACAGCGCCCGGCGGATGATCGTTGAATATTGCAAGTACCTGGCGATTCTGGGCCGCGAGTCGTTCCTGAAGCTGGGCCCGAAAGACAAGGCCGCCGCCCCGGCGGAGGCCGAGAGGACAGCATCTTGATCTATCTGCGCTCCTTCCTGTTCCAGCTGTGGTTCTGGCTGTGGTCGATCGCCACCGTCACCTGGATGATTCCCTTCTTCGCCCTGCCCCGCCGAGCGACCATGTGGGCGCTGCGGATCTGGGCCAATGGCATCATTCTCGGGCTTCGCTGGCTGGCCGGCGTGCGGATCGAGGTGCGCGGCCGCGAGAACCTGCCGACCGGCCCGGCCCTGGTCGCGCCCAAGCACCAGTCGATGTTCGACGTCTTCAGCCAGTTCGCCCTGCTGCCCGACGCCAGCTTCGTGATGAAGAAGGAGCTGCTGAACGTGCCGCTGTTCGGCTGGTATGGCCTGAAAGGCGGCATGATCGTCGTCGATCGCTCCGGCGCGGCCATGGCGCTGAAGAAGCTGGTGCGCGACACCTTGGCCCGCATGAAGGAGGTCCGGCAGGTGGTGATCTTCCCCGAGGGCACCCGCGGCAAACCCGCGGCACACCCGCGACTACGCCCGGCGGCACTACAGCCCGGCATCGCCGCCCTCTACCGCGAGCTGAACCTGCCGGTGACGCCGATGGCCCTCAATACCGGCATGCACTGGGGCAAGGGTTCCTGGTCAAGCCCGGCGTCATCGTCTTTGAATATCTGCCGCCGATCCCCGCCGGTCTGAAGCGCGGCGAGTTCATGCGCGAATTGCAGACCCGCATCGACACGACCACCCATGCCCTGGAAGCGTCGGGGATCTAGCTGTCGAAGCTATGAAGGTTGTTCACCCGAGGAGCGGCTGAGAAGCTGGGGTTGCGAAGCACCAACCTTGGCCGGAGGTCTCC
>NZ_PEGG01000139.1 GCF_002737765.1 Caulobacter sp. B11
GCCCCTCTGGCCGATGTGGCGCGAGCCTCAGGCGACCTGAGCCGGGTGGTCTTGCGCGCGATGCCCGGTCGCGACACCTTCACCGACCCAATTGCCGGAGTCGTCATGCGTCCGCTTCTCGTCCTGCTGGCCAGCCTGGCCGTGTTCACCCCGGCCCTCGCCGCCGAGACGCCCGCGCCCTCCACCGACCAGCCGGTGCTGCGGACCCTGGCCGCCGAGGTCGATCCCAAGGCGCTGGAGGCCTCGATCCGGTCGATGGTCGGGTTCGGCACCCGCCACACCCTATCGGACCAGACCTCCAAGACGCGCGGCATCGGCGCGGCCCGGGCCTGGGCCGCGACCCGGTTCGGCGAGATCAGCCAGGCCTGCGGCGGCTGCATCCTGACGGTCATGCCCTACGACACGGTCACCGGCCGCCGCGTGCCGACCCCGACCAAGGTCATGAACGTGCTGGGGGTTCAGAGGGGAACCACCGATCCGGACCGGGTGATCCTGATCGCCGGCCATCTCGACAGCCGGGTCACCGACGTGATGGACTTCACCAGCGACGCCCCGGGGCCAATGACGACGCCTCGGGCGTGGCCGCCGTCCTGGAAGCCGCGCGGGTGCTGTCCAAGCACAGGTTCCCCGCCACCCTGGTCTATGCGGTGCTGTCGGGCGAGGAGCAGGGCCTGCTGGGCGGCAAGATCCTGGCCGACCATGCCCGGGCCGAGGGCTGGAAGATCGAGGCCGATCTCAACAACGACATCATCGGCAACAGTCGCGGCCAGAGCGGGGTGATGAACAACACCCAGGTCCGGGTGTTTTCCGAGGGCACCAAGGCGGTCGAGACGCCCGAACAGGCCAATAGCCGGCGCTATAACGGCGGCGAGGTCGACAGCCCGTCGCGCAACGTCGCCCGCTATCTGGACGGCCTGGCCGATCGCTATCTGAGCAATTTCGACGTGGTGATGGTCTATCGCACCGACCGCTATGGCCGGGGCGGCGACCAGGTGCCGCTGCTCGAGGCCGGCTATCCGGCGGTGCGGGTCACCGAGGCGGCCGAGAACTATGACCGCCAGCACCAGACTCTGCGCACCGAGAACGGCAAGGCCTATGGCGACACCATCGAGGGCGTCGACTTCGCCTATCTGGCCCAGGTCACCCGGCTGAACGTGGTGGCGCTGGCCTCGCTGGCCTCGGCCCCGGCCCCGCCCGCGGGCGTCAGGATCGAGGGCGCGGTCAGCCCCGACACCAAGGTCAGCTGGACGGCGACCCCGGGGCGGCCGGCTATCGGGTCTGGTGGCGCGGCACCACCGACCCGCAGTGGCGCTACAGCCGCTGGGTGGGGCAGGGGACCAGCCTGGTCCTCAAGGACGTGGTGATCGACGACTGGTTCTTCGGCGTCTCGTCGGTCAGCGCCGACGGCTGGGAAAGTCCGGTGGTGTTTCCGGGGGCGGCCGGGGCGTTCGAAAGCCCGCCGCCGGCCCCGGCGGCCGCCGCTGTCGCGACGCCGAAATAGCCGCTGTCGTCAGGCCGCCAGGCTGGGCCACAGCTGGGCCGCGCCGGCCACGGCGGTGGTGGCGATCACCGTCCAGCCGAGCAGCAGGGCGACCATCGGATGGCGCTGCCACCAGTGAACCAGACGCGTAGGGGTGTTCGTCAATCGAGCCATGCGTAACCTCCCTTGGGCTTTTCTCCGGGCGGCGGACACGGCGCTCGGGGTCCCTGTGAAGAACGATGCGCTTGAATGCTATCCGGGACGTTAATCCGGGGTGCGACGAAATCGCCCACCATTTCGGCCGCGCGCCGGCGGGACGTGGCGGCCGTTTCAGCCGGTTGTCACGCGCCGAACGGATGAAGTAGAGCCTGTTGATCGGTTGCGGATGAGTCCATTCGCGGCCAACCGGCTCCTGGCCCTGAAGGTGAGTTCTCGATGCTTAGATTTGTCGGTTTGGCCCTGGCCCTGTCCCTGACGGCCGCGCCGGTTCTGGCCCAGGACGCGGCCGCCCCGCCCGCCGCCACCGCCCCCGTAACGGGCGCCCTGGCCGCCGGCCAGGCCTTCCTGGCGACCAACGCCAAGGCTCCGGGCGTGGTCACCCTGCCGTCGGGCCTGCAATACAAGGTCGTGACCTCGGGTCCCAAGACCGGCCCCTCGCCCAAGATCGGCGACATCATCAAGGTGCATTACGAGGGCAAGCTGCTGGACGGCACGGTGTTCGACAGCTCGTTCGAGCGCGGCCGCGCCGCGATCATGCCGGCCGAGAACCTGGTGCCCGGCTGGCTGGAGGCCCTGCCGCTGATGCATGTCGGCGACGAGTGGACCCTGTGGCTGCCGGCCGAGCTCGGCTATGGCGACCGCGACAACGGCCCGATCCCGGCCGGCAGCGTCATGCAGTTCCGCCTGCAGCTGATCGGCATGCTGGCGGTGGACTGAGGCGGATCCTCCCCCTGAAGGGGGAGGTGGCCCGGAGGGCCGGAGGGGGGAGTAGTCCCCGCCGTTCCGGGAACTTCCCCTCCGTCGCTCCGCGACACCTCCCCTTCGGGGGAGGATCTACACCGCCCGCGACGTCATCAGCGGCTGGATCCTCGTCCCGAAATTCTCCACCCCCTGCACGAAGTCGTCGAACACCAGCAGCACCCCGGCCGTGCCGGGCACGGCGGCGACCTCGTCGAGCATGCGGGCGACGCTCTCATAGGACCCGACCAGCGTGCCCATGTTGAGGTTCACCGCCGAGGCGGCGGCCGCCAGCTGGGTGGTGTTGGTGGTGGCGCCGGCGGCGGCGTTGGGCGCGGCCTGGTCGGTCAGCCAGGCCAGGGCCTCCTGGTCGGCCCCGTCGCGATAGGCCTGCCACTTGGCCATGGCCGCCTCATCGGTCTCGTCGGCGATGATCATGAACAGGATATAGGCGGCCACGTCGCGGCCGGTCTTGGCGGCGGCGGCCTTGAGCCGGTCATTGACCGAGGCGAAGGCGGCCGGGGTGTTGGTCCCCTTGCCGAGGGCGAAGCTGTAATCGGCATACTGGGCGGTGAAGGCCAGGCCCTCGTCGCTGGAGCCGGCGCAGATCAGCTTGGTGTCCAGCGGCCGGGGGCTGACCCGGCAGTCGTTCATGGTGAAATACTGGCCCTTGAAGTCGCTGACCCCGGTGGTCAGCAGGTCCTTCAGCACGGTCGTATATTCGGCCAGGTAGTTGTAGCGGTCCTTGTAGTGCTGCTCGCCCGGCCATAGGCCCATCTGGTCATATTCGGCCTTCTGCCAGCCGGTCACCAGATTGATGCCGAAGCGGCCGGGGGCGATCGAGTCGATGGTCGAGGCCATGCGGGCGACGATGGCCGGCGGGATGGTCAGGGTGGCGGCGGTGGCGAAGATCTTGATCTTGCTGGTCACGGCCGCCAAGCCGGCCATCAGGGTGAAGCTTTCGAGATTGTGCTCCCAGAACTGGGTCTTGCCGCCAAAGCCGCGCAGCTTGATCATCGAGAGCGCGAAGTCGAACCCGTACTGTTCCGCCTTCAGCACGATCTCCTTGTTGAGCTCGAAACTGGGCATGTACTGCGGGGCCGCCTCGGAGATCAGCCAGCCATTGTTGCCGATCGGAATGAAAACGCCGATTTCCATGGTTTCTAGATCCTTGTGGCTTGAGCCAAGATTTTCAGAGTCCGCTTCCCCGGCGAAGGCCGGGGCCCAGATTCAACCCGGGAGATTGGGGCGTTCTCGCCGACGGTCGGAGCCCCCGCCGCGACGCTCATCCCGCGATCTGGGCCCCGGCCTTCGCCGGGGAGAGCGGGGATGGGGCGGGTAGAGCATCAGTCCCCCTCCAGAAACGGGACCACCGTCGCATTGAACGTCTCGGCCGCCGTCACCGTGAAGGCGTGACCGCCCCAGGGCGCGACGTCCAGGGTGGCGTTGGGCAGGCGCTGGGCCAGGCGGCGCGCGCAGAGCGGCGGGACAAGCATGTCGTCGGCGCTGGCGCTGACCAGGACCGGGCCGGTGATCTCGCCTAGCCGGTCGTCGATGTCGAAATCGAGCAGGGCCTGGATCCGGGCCCGCATCACCGCCTGCGGCGGGAAGGCGGCGACATGGTGGGCGCCCTCGGCGTCGATCCGGGCGCTGTTGGCCGAGATCCAGTCGGGCGGATAGAGGAACAGCGGCTGGGCCTCGACATAGGCCTGCGCCCCGCCCGCCGCCAGCAGGCGCAGGCGGGCGGCGAAACAGCGGGCGATATGCGGGTCGGGCCGCGACCAGCCATTGACCACCACCAGCCGGTCCAGCCGGTCGGGATGCGACAGGGCCAGGGCCAGGCCGGCATTGCCGCCGGCCGCGTGGCCGACCAGATGGGCCCGCGCCACGCCGACGGCGTCCAGCACCGTGACGATGTCGTCGGCCATGGCCTGGACCGTATGCGGCTCGGTGAGGGCGCGGACGCTGCGCCCCGTGCCGCGATGGTCATAGAGGATCACCCGGAACCGGGCCGTCAGGGCGGCCATCTGCGGTCCCCAGAACGCCGCCGAGCCGCCCAGGCCGGCCGACAGGATCACGGCGGCGGCGTCGGGCGAGGGGCCGTCATGGGCCTCCCACCACAGGCCGTCGGCGGTTCCCGTGGCGCTGGGCGTCATGAGCGCCTCAGGCCTTTCCAGTCGCGGGGCCGATATGGGCGATGGTGGCGATCTCGACCAGGAAGTCGGGCCGCACCAGGCCGCACTGGATGCAGAACCGGGCCGGCTTGTCGCCCGGGAAGTACTCGGCATAGACCTTGTTGAGGGCGGCGTAGTCGGCCCAGTCCTTGAGGAAGATGTGGTTCATGGTCACGTCATCCATGGTGCCGCCGGCGGTCTCGATCACCGACTTGATGGTCTCCAGCACGATCCGCGTCTGACCCTCGGCGTCGCCGACGCAGGCGACATTGTTGTCCTTGTCGAAGGCCAGGGTGCCCGAGACATAGACCACCCCGTCGGCCAGGGTGCCGGGCGAGAAGGGGGCGATCGGCACGCCGGCGCCGGGCGGGGTGATGACGGTCTTGGGCATGGTGTGGTCCTCTTTTGTAGGGTGTATCAACCGCCGCTGGCCCCCTCCGGCCCTCCGGGCCACCTCCCCCAGAGGGGGAGGATCTTCGCCGCGCCCGCCAAATGCTCCCCCTCTGGGGGAGCTGTCGCGGAGCGACTGAGGGGGTGTTGGCGTTAGCTCGGCTCCAGCTGCCCGAACGCGGCGCGGAAATCCGCCGTGGTCGAGACCCAGCCGAAGAACTTTTCGATATTGTACAGACTGGCCTCCTGCAGGAAGTCCGGCCCCGCCTGATGGGTGGCGTCGGCCAGGACCGTGCCGAAATATTCCAGGAAGAAGCCGTCGCGCAGGGTCGATTCCACGCAGACATTGGTGGCGATGCCGACCAGCACGATGTGGCGGATGCTCCGGGCCCGCAGCACGCTGTCGAGCTGGGAGTTGAAGAAGCCGCTGTAGCGGGTCTTGGGCAGGACGATGTCGCCGGGTTTCGGCTGCAGGTCGTCGACCAGGGCATAGTCCCAGCCGCCGCGCGCCAGCAGTTGGCCCTGCAGTTCGGGCCGGGCCCGCATGGTCTTCAGGGCGTTGGACTTGTGGAAGTTGGGCGAGCCCGGGCCGCCGGCCTCGACATAGTCGGGGTCCCAGCCGTTCTGGAAGAAGATCACCGGCAGGCCCGCGCCGCGCGCCACGTCGAGCACCTCGGCGATCTTGCCGATCACCGCCTTGGCCCCGGCGATGTCGAAGCCGGCCAGGTCCAGATAGCCGCCGGGCGAGGCATAGGCGTTCTGCATGTCGACCACGATCACGGCGGTCTTGTCGCGCGGCAGGGCCAGGGGTTCGGGCCGGGCCGCCAGCAGCAGGGTGTCGCCCAGTGGATCGGTCATGCCGTCAGCGTTTCCCGTGATCTCAAGACGGGCATGGAAGACCATCCGGGGCGGGGAGGCAATCTTTGCGCGCCGCTATTGTCGCGTCGGGATCAAACTGTCCGTGAACGGTGCATTGACGGGCCGGCGCCGCCGGGGCGGGGCGCCGGCCGCCGCCCGAGCAACCTCGCGCCCCGAGGGGCGTTTGGGCCTGACCCGTGGCAAAGGCTAGGAACCTGACATGCTCGCCCTACTGACGACCGCCGCCCTGGCCGCCTCGGTCCTGACCTCGGGCCCCGCCGCCCTGGCCCCGGCTTTCGGCAATACGGTCGTCTCGACCTATCCGGACGGCCGCCAGGCGCGGCTTTGGCTCAATCGCGACGGCGGCTACCGGGCGACCGGCCGGCGCGGCAAGGCCTCCAGCGGAACCTGGAGCCTGAAGGGCGGCAAGGTCTGCCTCAAGCAGCGCAAGCCGATCGCCGCCCCGATCACCTTCTGCGCGCCCTACAGGTCCGGCGGGGTGGGCACGCGGTGGACCGGCAAGGCGGTGACCGGCGAAACCATCCAGATCGCTCTGGTCGCCGGCCGCTAGGGTGCCGCGCCCCGGCCTGGCGCGGCTGCAGGCGACCGTGCCTTCCCTGATCGAAGCGGCCTGCCGGCTGGGCTATGCGGCGCGCGGCGCGGTCTATCTGAGCATGGGCGTCCTGGCCCTGCTGGCGGCCCTGGACCGCCTGCCCCGGGCCAGCGGCGCCGGCGAGGCGATCGAGGCCTGGGCGCGCTGGCCGATCGGCCTGGCCCTGATCGCGGCGGTCGGCCTGGGCCTGGTGTTCTTCGCCGTCTGGCGGGGGCTGCAGTCGGTGTGCGACGCCGATGGTCACGGGACGACGCCCAAGGCCTGGGCCGTGCGGGCCGGCCAGCTGCTGAGCGGCCTGGTCTATGGCGCCCTGGCCCTGTCGGCCTTCGAGCTGCTCGACGGTCTGGAGGACGTGCGCGAGGCCGACGAGACCGGCGAGATGCGGGCCGCCGCCGCCCGGGTCCTGGCCCTGCCGGGCGGCGACCGGCTGCTGCTGGCCGCGGGTCTGGTGGTGCTGGCCTTCGGGATCGGCAACCTGATCCAGGGGGCGTTGCAGGATTTCGGCAAGCGGCTGCGCTGTGCGCCGGCGGTCTGCGCCCGGGTCGTGCCCCTGGCCCGCCTCGGCTATGCCGCCCGGGGGCTGGCGATCCTGCCGCTGGGCTATTTCCTGTGCCAGGCCGGCCTTGCGGCCCGCGCCAGCCCGGCCCGCAGCTGGGCCGACGCCCTGCAGGCCCTGGAGGCCCAGCCGTTCGGCTCGACCCTGCTGGCCGCCATCGCCCTGGGCCTGACGGCGTTCGGGCTGTTTGGCCTGGCCGAGGCCTGGTTCCGGGTGATCAAGCCGGCCGAGGCGATCAGCGCCTAGGCCTGCACCGGTCCGGTCGACTCGCGGACGATCAGCTCGAACGGCAGCAGGTGGTGCGAGCGGTCGGCCTGGCCCGGGGTGGCGGCGGCGTCGATCAGGATCCTGGCCCCGAGGGCGGCCATCTCGGCGACCGGCTGGCGGATGGTGGTCATCGGCGGAAACGAGAAGCGGATGCTGGGCGAGTCGTCGAAGGTGGCCACCGACAGGTCGCGCGGCGTGCTCAGCCCCAGGCGCTGGGCGACGTGCAGCACCGCCAGGGCCATCTCGTCATTGCTGGCGATGATCGCGGTCGGGCGCGGCGACTGGGCCAGCAGGATCTCGGCCGCCCGGGCTCCGCCCTCGAAAGTGAAGTCGCCCGGGGTCACCCCGGCGCGCGGATCGCTGACGCCGGCGGCCCGCAGGGCCTCGACGAAGCCGTCCTCGCGCCGGGCGCTGACGGCGAAGCGGGCGCTGCCGGTGATGAAGCCGATCCGCCGGTGACCCAGCTCCAGCAGGTGGCCGGTCAGGACCCGGGCCGCCTCGGCGTCGTCCAGGGCCACGCTGTGCCCGGGTCCGTCGGCCATCGAGCCCATGCGGACGAAGGGGATCTGCCGCCGGGCCAGAACGGCCAGCACGTCCGGATGATCGCTGCTGGGCGGGGTCAGGATCACCCCGTCGGGCCGCAGGGTCGACAGCACCGCCGCCACCCGCCGCTCCAGCTGCTCGGACTCCAGGTCGATCAGCTCCAGCAGCAGGTGATAGCCGCGGGCGTCGCACTCCAGCATCGCCCCGTACTGCATGCGGTCGATCCAGTTGTTGCCGCGGTCGCTGCGCCAGTTTTCCAGGGTCAGGGCGCGGTCGTTGAAGGCGACGATCAGATAGGACTTGGCCCCGCCCATCCGCCGCGCGGCGATATTGGGGCTGTAGCCGAGGGTTCTCGATGGCCGCCTGGACCCGGGCAGGAGCTCGGCCGAGACATTGGGTTCGTTATTGACCACCCGCGACACGGTCTTGACCGACACCCCGGCCATCTCGGCGACATGGACGATGGTGACGCTGCGCAT
>NZ_PEGG01000140.1 GCF_002737765.1 Caulobacter sp. B11
CAAAGCGACCCTTCGCCGGCGGCTGGGCGATCCAGGCCATGTGCGACCAACCTGGGAGGCAGTTACCCGGGGGAAATCCAGTATCTGCTGATCACCGTCCCGCCTGGCATGATGAAATCGCTCCTGGTCGCAGTGTTCTGGCCTGCATGGGAGTGGGGCCCAGCTGGTCTGCCGTCGCTGCGCTACCTGACCACCTCGTTTAGGCGAAGCCAACGTCCTGCGCGACAACCAGAAAATGCGCCGCCTCGTCGACAGCGAGAAGTATCGAGCGCTCTGGGGCGATGAGGTCGAGTTCGCCAAGGACCAGAACGCCAAGGGGAAGTTTGAGAACACCAAAACGGGCGGGCGCGAGGGGCGGGCGTTCGGGTCGATGACTGGTGGGCGGGGCGACCGCGTCCTGATCGACGACCCGCACAGCGTCGACACGGCCGAGTCCGACACCCAGCGCGAGAACACGGTCAAGACCTTCCGCGAGGCCATCCCCGACCGCCTCAACGACATGCAGCGCTCGGCGATCGTCGTCATCATGCAGCGCCTGCATGAGAAGGACGTGGCGGGACCATCCTCTCGTTGGGCCTGCCGTACGTTCACCTCAGCTTGCCGATGGAGTTTGAAGCCGAGCGCACCGGGCCTGATGGCCGCAAGACGGGCGGACCGTGTCGAACCTACGTCGACAACAACCTGTTCTTCGTCGATCCACGCACCGAAGAAGGTGAACTGCTGTTCCCCGAGCGGTTTCCCCGCAAGGAGGTCGATGGGCTCAAGAAGTCAAAGGGCTCTTACGCCTACAACGGGCAATACCAGCAACGCCCGGCCCCGCGGGATGGCGGCATCTTCACC
Source organism: Caulobacter sp. B11 (assembly GCF_002737765.1). Classification (GTDB taxonomy): domain Bacteria; phylum Pseudomonadota; class Alphaproteobacteria; order Caulobacterales; family Caulobacteraceae; genus Caulobacter. Next base: position 841 of record NZ_PEGG01000140.1, read on the forward strand.
CGCGGTTGGTTCGAGGTCGTCGACGCCATCCCGGCGAACGTGAAGCGGTGCAGGGCCTGGGACTTCGGCGGCACGGACGGCGGTGGCGACGCGACCGTGGGCCTTCGCATGGCCAGGGCGCCGGACGGCGTCTTCTACGTCGAGCGGGTGGACCGAGATCACCTCAGCCCGGCCAAGGTCGAGAAGCTGGTCAAGACCGTGGCCGACACCGACCCGGCCGGAACAGTGATCCGCATTCCCCAGGACCCCGCCCAGGCCGGCAAGGCGCAGGCGCAGACCTACATCAAGCTGCTCGCGGGTCATTCGGTGAAGGCGGTGCAGCCGACCGGTGACAAGGTCGTTCGCGCCTCGCCGGCGTCCGCCCAGGCGGAGGCGGGAAACGTGAAACTCCTGCGCGGCGGGTGGAACGAGGCGTTTCTGGATGAGGTTTGCACCTTCCCCTCAGCCAGCCACGACGACCAGGTCGACGCCTTTGCCGACGCCCTGAACGAACTGGCGCTGGGGTCGAGCTACACTTGGGCGAACCTCGATTGACGCGGCGCTCGCCAATCGGGTGGGGCCTCGGCATACCTCTTGGGTAGGAGGACCACGCCATGCTGCTGCCCGCCAACGTTCGCGTTTACGACGCCCACGCCAATCTGCTCGCTACTGGGGTTGCGGAGCAGGATAAGCCGCTCATGCTGTCGGTGGAGAAGGCTGGCGTCGCCCACTGCTTCACCCTGAACGGCGCCGACGGAGACGCCGCCGGCGGCGATTGCCCCGCTCAACGGCAATTGGAGTTGGGGACGTTCGATGCAGGTCGCCTCAAGTTAGGCGGCCGTGCGGTCTAATTCGAACGGACTATCGCGCTCACCGCCTGGAGCATTTGCTCGATTTCGGCGGCCGAGGCATTGTCCATTTCGGGCTCCCGATTGCGCTCGATAACCTGACAAAGGTAGGGCGCGGATTTTCGCCAACCCAGGCGCGGCAGGCGTTCGCTGTCGCCCACTGAACTCGCAAAGCCGCCGGGTCATCACTTGGTCATCACGCCCCGGCGGCTCGACGCTTTAAACGGTCAGGGCGCGACCGAAGCCGCGCCCCTCGCTTCAGCTAGAGGTTTGCTTCCAGCCAAGCGATGCCTTCAGTGAAGCCCTGCCAAACGGCCCAATCGCCTGGCTTCAACTCGATAACGACCACTCTGTCGTTTGCGTCGACCAAAGCCCTGATGTTGTCGCGAACACCTAGGGCGTTGCCCTGCAGGTTGCCCAGCCATACCGACTCGGCGATGGGCACACACCCGGCTTTTCTCAGCGCGGCTACCAGTGTGTCGTACTTCCTGCCTGGTGCGCGCAGGTCATAGGTAATCAGATACTTGGCCATGAAAGGCTCCATCAAATCTCGCTTGACGGAGCCAGCACCGGGTGGAACACCAGCCAGGCTACCGGTCGTCAAGCGACTGGTGATGCCGCCCCTCCTGTTGGTTTTCGAGGCCTGGAGGGGCGGCGCTTAGCCACAGAACGTAGTGGCAACAATCAATTCAACTGGATCGCGCGCCCTGTCTAGGGCCCCGCATGTCGCAGACCACAACATGTTGTGAGCGCCTGTGTGGATATGTGGCTGGCCCCCAACCCCCTCGCCAACCCCGCCACCTCTCGGCATACCTACCTCTACGCAGCGTGGAGACCACCAAACCATGGCCCAGCTAGGCGCCTATCTGGAAATCGCCGGCCGCAAGCCGATGGCCTGGGGCGTGAACGACTGCATGTTGTTCGCCGCCGATTGGCTGTGGTCGGTCGCTGGTCAAGATCCTGCCGCGGCGTGGCGGGGCAGATACCGGACCGAAGCGGGTGCGGCGCGCATCGTGCGAAAGCTGGGCGGGATGGTTCCGCTGATGATGGCGGGGCGACCTCCGTAGGCGCTGTCGCCGTGGAGCCCTCATGCGCGCCTGTGGAGGCTGTCGGGATCGTTCTGGCCCCGATAGGCGCAACGCTCGCCGAAACCGCCGCTGTGCGCTCTCCCATGGGCTGGGCGGTGCTGAGTGACGACGGGGTAACCGTGGCCCCGTTCCTGGCCCTCGCAGCCTGGGCGGTGCTCTGATGCCTCAAGCCATCGCAGCTATAGCCTCATCGGCGGCCAGCTATGCGACCGCTGTTGCCGCTGAACTTGGTGTGACCTCGCTTGCTGCCTCTCAGGCAGTTTATGCAGCGGCCTATGCGGCGACGTATGTCGGTGTCGTTGCGGGTACTACTGCAATTGCTGCATCCTTATCCCCCGACGCCCCGCGCCCGGAATCCGTCAAGGCGACCAAGAAGCAGTCCAGACCAGTCCGCATCTCGGGCCATGGACGAGTTCGGATCGGGGCGTCTTGGACGGGGGTTGCGCAGTGACCGCCATCAACGCGTTTATCGAAGGAGCGGTCGTCTATCTCATCACCGACGGGGCGCTCTGCAAACCCGATGGGACAATCGGCGGCTATGGCCAAAAGGTCACAACCTTCGCCCACCTCAACGCCGCCATGGCCGTGCGCGGGCACGCACTCCACCACCTAGCAGCCAGCTTTGCGGCGGACGGCGGCGGATGCAAAAAGTTCGAGGACCTATTGGATGACCAGTTCGTCGCCGACATGAAGCACTGGCTTGGCAGGTTCGCGCCGGTCTTTGCGGACGAGCCGTTCACCGAGGGATTCGATCTCGTTCTTGCCGGCTGGTCTGACGAAGCGGCCGGGCCAGTGATTTACAGGCTCAGCGATATCGGATCCCCCTCCGCCAAGGCCTGGACGTGGGTGAGCATGACAGTGTTCGCAGCACCGATGGATCAGGCCATCCAGGATCGCCTGGCCGCTCGCAGCATCCACCTCAGCGACTTCAGGCCGCTCGAGCACGGGCTCGCCCTGTTGGAAGAGCAACGCACCTACAAGGAGCCGCTAGGCGAAGGGGAGGCACCCGCTTCGGGAGTCGGTGTCTTCGCTCAGGTCACCACCATTACGAAGGGCTTCGTGGGGTCCAGCGTCATCCGTTGGTGGGAGGAGGACGTCTTCGGCGGGCCGGTTGGGGGCGCGGCGCCCTAGTGGGCGAAAGGACCTCTGGCCTCACCCTTCTCCTAGGCTATCAAGTTCCCGAATTCTCGCCTCGATGGCGGACGTGAATTGATAGATTTCCGTGAGTTCGGAAAGCAAATGGCGCTGCTCGTCCTTCCCCTGGAACGTCCCTAGGTACTTGGACGTCAATCCGTTGAAGTGCAGGCGGGCAACGGTCTTACGATTGTTGTTGTCGAGGAGGATCGCGCAATACGATTTGGCGTCGCGGATGAAAATACGGTTTGGCTTAACCAGCCTGGCCGCAATTGCCTGGATTATGTGAAAACCCGAAATCTCTTCTGCCGTGGTCACCACGTCAGCCTCGTCGGCAGACGTTGCGGAGGGAAGCTCGTTTTCGATTGGGGTAGAGTTCGCATTAAGCGCCGATGAGATGCGCTCATTCACCAGATCTCGGATCAGCATCGTGATAGCCGTTGGAACTAGTTTTGCGAAGTTCTCTTTCACCTGAGATGTAATTTTGCCTTCATGCACGCGCGAGGCAAGCAGCTTCACAAACTCTTCAGACGGCTGCGCAAACTCCGCTTCGATCTCTTTTCTCAAAAGCGACTGGAGTTTTAATGCCCCAGCTTCTTGAACAATGCTTTCAATATCGAATGCGGCCTTCCCAAATTTCTCTAAGGTTCGAACGTCAGTTGGCTTTACAGCTTCCATGCTGAACGTGAAAAATGGCTTCTCGTCCATTTTGTTGGGCGCTTCGACGTCAGAATAGAACTGGAAGATCACCCCGTTCGTCAGGATAGCGAGTCGAGCGTCGGTGACGCTGAAGTACCGGAACAGCTGACCAGCGTGGTTCAGATTGAGCGGCACATTTGCGGGCTTGCACTCGATCAGAATTTTGACCTTGCCGCCCTCACAGATCGCGTAATCGACCTTCTCGCCCTTCTTGGTCC
>NZ_PEGG01000141.1 GCF_002737765.1 Caulobacter sp. B11
GGCGTGATAGGGGTCTTCGCCGGTTTCCGGACGGTACGAGAACGACGGGTGGCTGGCGGCGTCCGACAGGTTCAGCGGCCGGCCCAGGCGCATGGTCTCGCCGACCAGGCCTTCGCCGGGCTTCAGCCGGGTGACGTGGACAGCGTCGCGCGACAGGCCCTCGGTGGCGAACAGCTCCAGATCGCCCGAGGCGCGTCGCAGATAGATCGAGCAGACCTCGGCCACCATCGAGATGGCGATGATGCGCACCACCATGTCGAGCTTGGCCTGGGCGGGACCCGCGCCAGCCATGGCCTCGCGAATCTGCCGAAGCAGGCTGCGGGGTCCTCGAACGGCGATGCCCGATGCGGCCATGGACGCGGCGCTTGCTCCCTCTGAGTGCGTTCCTAGGCGCTATAGCAGATTTCGCCCGCCGACCAGCTTTCGTGCGCCGACAGACCGCTCATTTCGCGCAGAGCGCGCAGGCGGACCGCCAAACGAACAACGGCCGGCCGGGCTGCGCGCCCGACCGGCCGTCGAAGTCTCAAGTCCCGCCGGACTTAGCGACGGGGGCCGTAATAGTCGTACCGGCTGTCCTGGCGACGATCGCGGCGCTCGCGACGCTCGTGGGCGCGATCCTGGCCATGGGCGTTGTTGTTGGAATAGCCGTAGCCGGAATTGCCATAGCCATTGTTGGAATAGCCGTAGCCATTGTTGGCGTAGCCATTGTTGGCGTAGCCGTTGTTGGAATAGCCGTAGCCGCTGTTGCCGTTGCCATAGCCGTAGCCGTAGCCGGTGTTGCCGTAACCGTTGGCATAGCGGCCGTTGTTGTAGTTGCCGGCGTAACGGGGATCGCGCCGATTGTCGCCGGTCGAGGCGCCGATGGCGGCGCCGGCCAGGGCGGCGACCGCGATCGCGCCCTTGTCGCCGTCCGACAGGGCCGCGCCGGCGATGCCGCCGATCAGGGCCCCGACGATGGCGCGCTCGGTCTGCTTGTCCTTGCGGTCACCGGCGAAGGCGGCCGAGGCGGGCAGGACCAGGGCGCCGGTGACGGCGGCGGCGATGGCGATCTTGCTGAACTTTCCGGTGAACTTGGCCATGACGGGGCTCCTTGCAGGGGCGTCGCCAAGTCCGGAGAGGTCCGGTGCGGCGCTGTTGGAGCCTTTGTGACAAGCTGCGCTTGAACCCAGTCTGAACGACGCCGTTCAGCTTCCGGTCATGTTGCGGGATGGGCTTGCGGCACCGGCCGATGCAGCGACACCGACCACAGCACCCCAGCCAGCAGCAGCACGATCGCCGCGCCCTCCAGCGCAGAGGGCCATCGCCCCTCATGCAGGAAGCCGTAGAGCAGGGCGAACAGGGTCTCGAAGACGATCATCTGGCCTGAAAGGCTCAGCGGCAGCAGGCGGCTGGCGGCGTTCCACAGGCCGTTGCCGATCACCGAGGCCCCCAGGGCGACGGCCAGGCTGACGCCCCAGAACAGCGCCCAGTCCGCCGGGGCGTGCGCCTTCGCCGCCAGGAAGGCCGGCACAACCAGCAACAGCGCCAGGCCGCCGGTGACCAGGCCGGTCAGCAGCGACCACTCATGGCTGTTGATGTGGCGCGTGGTCTCCAGCTTGCGGGCGTTCCACACCGCATAGACCGTCCAGCAGGCCAGGGCCCCCACCGCCGCCAGCAGGCCCAGCAGCAGCCGGGCGGGCGGGGCGCCGCCGTCGTCGCGGAAGACCGCCACATTGATGCAGGCCACCCCGGCGGCGATCAGGGCCAGCGGCGCGGCCAGGCGGCGCAGCGATACGCCCTGCCCCGGCCTCGCCCCGACCAGGGTGACGCTGACGGGCAGCAGCCCGATGATCAGCGACGCGGCCGCCACCCCGGCGTTCTGCACCGCGACGGCCAGACAGACATAGTAGATCAGATTGCCCAGCAGGCTCAGCAGGGCCAGGTCGCGCCAGTCCTGGCCCGTCATGCGCCGAAACACCGCCCTGGCCGTCGGCGCCAGCAGGACCAGCGAGGCCAGGCCATAGGCCAGATAGCGCCCGGCGGTCATCTGTAGCGGCGTGAAGGCGTGGAGCAGCAGGGGGGCGAGGAACACGCCGCCCCAGAAGGCGCCGGCGATCAGGCCACAGATCAGACCCAGGGTGAGGCGGCGCGGATCGGTCATGAAGCCGCTTTGGCGGGCCGGCGGGCGACCGGCGGGTGAAGGCTGGTACGGCCCAAACAGACCCGAGCTGTCCGGTGGACTGGACTCAGCCGTGCCCCGGCTGGGCCAGGGGTTCGGACACATCCTGGACCAGGCGGCGCGCCTGTTCGAGGGCCGCGTCGATGTCGGCCTCGATGAACTCGACCTCCAGGTCGGTCAGGGGATGGGGCGCGGCGATGGTCTCGCGCAGATAGAGCCGCTTTTCCGGCTCGGTCATCGACCACCAGCCGACCGTGTGGCCCTCTTCGATCACCGCGTCGCCCATGGCCAGCAGGTCGTCGGTGTCGAAGATCGGCTGGCCCGGCCGCTCGGGGAACCACTGGCCGTCGTCGGGCAGGGCCTGGTCGAGCTGCTTGAGCAGGGCCGCCAGCCACGGGCTGATCAGCAGGGGCTTTTCATAGCCGTCGCCGAACTTGGCGCGCAGCAGCAGGTCATAGATCAGCTCCAGCCCCTCATCGCCCTCGAAGGTGACGGTCTTGGCGGCGGGATCGAACTTGAAGACGTCGGACATGAAGACTCTCAGGGTCGCTTTATCGAATGATACCGCGACTCGGTGACGTTTGGCGCCCGCGTCGGCCGCTAGAGCTTATCCAGCCCATAGACCGCGTGCAGGGCCCGCACGGCCAGCTCGGTATAGGCTGCGTCGATCAGCACGCTGATCTTGATCTCCGAGGTCGAGATGACCTGGATGTTGATGTTCTTCTCGGCCAGGGCCTGGAACATCGACTGGGCGACGCCGGCATGGCTGCGCATGCCCACCCCGATCACCGAGACCTTGGCGACGTCCTCGTTGACGGCCACGTCCTCGAACCCGATTTCCTTTTGGGCGGCGCGGACGATCTCGACGGCGCGGGTCGCGTCACGCTTGCCGACCGTGAATTCCATGTTGGCGGTGTCGGCGCTGCGGGCGCGCGACTGCACGATCATGTCGACATTGACGTTGGCGTCGGCCAGGCGGCCGAAGATCTGCGACGACACGCCCGGATGGTCGGGCAGGCCCAGCAGGGTGATCTTGGCCTCGTCGCGGCTGTAGGCGACACCGAGACGATACGCTTTTCCATGATCTCTTCCTCGTCGCAGACGATCGTACCTTGTCCGGGCGCTTCACCCGGCTCGACGAAACTCGACAGCACCCGCAGCGGGACGCGATGGGCCATGGCCATCTCGACCGAGCGGGTCTGCAGCACCTTGGCCCCAGCGAGGCCATTTCCAGCATTTCTTCGTAGGAGATCTTGGCCAGGCGCTTGGCCTTGCTCTCGATCCGGGGGTCGGTCGTATAGACCCCGTCCACGTCGGTATAGATGTCGCAATCGGCCTTCAGGGCGGCGGCGATGGCCACGGCGCTGGTGTCCGATCCCCCCGGCCCAGGGTGGTGATGCGGCCGCCGGCGGTCACGCCCTGGAAGCCGGCGATCACCGCCACCTCGCCCGCGTCCATGGCGGCCGACAGCTTTTCGGGCGGAATGTCCTCGATCCGGGCACGGCCGTGGGCGTCGTCGGTGAGGATCGGCACCTGCCAGCCCAGCCAGGCCTGGGCCTTGTGGCCCATGTTGCGCAGGGTCATGGCCAGCAGGCCGGCGGTCACCTGCTCGCCCGAGGCCACGACGAGGTCATAGGCGTCGTCGGATTCGACCAGCCCCGGCGCGGCGCGGCCGCAGCCGTCCGTCCAGGCCACCAGCTCATTGGTCTTGCCCGACATGGCCGAGACGACCACCGCGACCTGCTTGCCCGTGGCCAGCTCGGCCGCGACCAGGCGCGCCACCCGGCGGATGCGCTCCAGGTCGGCCACCGAGGTGCCGCCGAACTTCATCACCAGACGTGACACGTCTCAAAACCCCTAGGAACTGGTCAATTCTTGCGTCGCGGCCACGAGAACCCCGCCGACCGCGCAAGCCACGGCCTTCTAGCGGGGGGGATGCGCAACGGCAATGTCATGGGCGCGTCTTTTTCGTCGCGGGGGGCGTCGTTGACTCCAAACGGACAACCTGACTGACTACCTACCTATCGAATTTCAAGCGGAGGGTCGTCATGTCACACCCGATATCGCCTGACGTCGCGAGGCTGGTCGCCGCTGAAAGAACCGTGGCCGGAAAGATTCGCGCCCTGGCCGCCGCCGGCTATCCCCGCGCCGAGATCGCCCGGATGCTGGGCAAGCGCTACCAGCATGTGCGCAACGTGCTGGAGGAGCCGAAGGCGGCCACGATCAACGTCGATCACGCGCCACCTGGCTTGGCGGAGGCGGACACAAAGCCTTTCCAGCACGCGATCCCCCATACCTACTGGCTTGAGGTCGGCGCGGACGGCTCGGTGGTCTTGCCGCCGGAGGTTTTGGAGGCGCTCGGCGCGCGGCCGGGCAGCCTGATCATCGCCGATCTCGGCGAGGAAAGCTTCACGCTCGTCAGCGGCATGACCGGAATCAGGCTCATGAAGACGCGGCTCGCGGAGCCTTCGTCTTTCGACAAGCTGGCTTCAGAAGAGCTGATCGAGGATCGCAGGCGCGAAGCCGCGATCGACGAGCTTGAATCGCAGATGCTCAGGGCCGGGAAGCGTCGTGGCGACTGACGTCGTGATGGACTCCTCAGCGGTCCTCGCCCTGGTCTTTCGGGAAAGAGGCCGGGAACACGTGGCGGTCGCCTTGACGGGAGCGCTGATCAACGCGGTCAATCTCACAGAGGTCATGTCCAAGATGCTCGACAGCGGCCTGTCTTCTGATCAGGTGGATGATCAGTTGAAAGGCTTCTCTCTCCTTGTCGTCGACTTTGATCGTGACCTGGCGATGCGGACCGCTCTCCTGCGCGCGCCACCACCGCCACAGGGGCCTGTCGCTGGGTGATCGCGCCTGCCTGGCCCTGGCGATGCGCGAGAAACTGCCGGTCATGACCGCCGACCGGGCGTGGAGCGATCTGGACCTGCCGGTCGAAGTCGTGCTGATACGTTGACATGACCCAGACCGACACCGCCGCCCCCGCCTCCTGGAGCATCGACCCCGCCGACGTGGCGCGGTTCTCGGCCATCGCCGCCGAATGGTGGGATCCCAAGGGCAAGTTCGCGCCGCTGCACGTGTTCAATCCCTGCCGCCTGACCTTCATCCGCGAACAGGCCCTGGCGCGCTTCGGGCGCGACGGCAACGACCGCGCGCCGTTCGAGGGGCTGAGCCTGCTGGACATCGGCTGCGGCGGCGGCCTGCTGTCGGAACCCATGGCCCGCCTGGGCTTCTCGGTCACGGCGATCGACGCGTCGGAACGCAACATCGCCACAGCCGCCACCCATGCCGACGAGCAGGGTCTGCAGATCGCCTACCGCCCCGCCACCGCCGAACAGCTGCTGGCCGAGAACGCCGGGCCGTTCGACGTGGTGCTGACCATGGAGGTGATCGAGCATGTCGCCGATCCCGGCGAATTCCTCCGCACCTGCACGCGGCTGCTGGCGCCGGGCGGCCTGCTGATCGTCGCCACCCTCAACCGCACGCTCAAGGCCCTGGCCCTGGCCAAGATCGGCGCGGAATATGTCCTGCGCTGGGTCCCGCCCGGCACCCATGACTGGAAGCAGTTCCTCAAGCCCGAGGAATTGCGGGCCTTCCTGGCCGCCGAGCCTGTGGCCATGCACGGCCCGTTCGGGGTGACCTATAGCCCGCTGACCGGCCGCTGGAGCCGCTCCACCGACTGCGACATCAATTACATGATGACCGTCACCCGCGACTGAGGCCGCCAAGCGGAACCGTCGCGCCGTCTGGGGCTTATTCCCTCCGCAGGGACTAAGGATTGGCGGCCCGCTTCAGGGGCTCGACGTCGATCCGTTCGTCTGAACGGAGAGAATTCCATGACCACCTCGAAACATCTGGCCTGTCTGATGGCCACCGCCGTCGCGCTCGGCACGGCCGCACCGGCCCTGGCCCAGACGGCCGCGGCCTCGGCCGCCTATCAGCAACGGCTCGACGCCTATGGCGACCAGCGGGCAGCCTATAACGAACGCTCGGCCGACTACGCCGCCCAACAGCGCGCCTATGAGCGCGATCGCGCCAAGTATGAGCGCGCCCGCCTTCAGTATGACCGCCGCTACGGCTCGGGCGCCTATGACCGCCGCTATCCGCAATACGCGACCCAGTATCAAAGCCCGACCTACCGCGACAGCCGCGCCTACTATGCCGAGCAGCAGGCCTTCGAGCGCGATCGCCTCACCTATGAGAGCGCGCGCCGCGACTATGACCGCCGCTATGGGACGGGCGCCTATGATCGTCGCAACCCGACCGCCGCCGCGCGCTTCACGACCGATGGCCGCCAGTACGGCGACAACGCCAACTACGGCGAGCAGCGCGCCCAGTATGAGCGCGATCGCCTGACCTATGAGAGCGCGCGCCGCGACTATGACCGCCGCTACGGGACGGGGGCCTATGACCGTCGCAACCCGACCACCGCCGCGCGCTTCACGACCGATGGCCGTCAGTACGGCGACAACGCCAACTACGGCGAGCAGCGCGCCCAGTATGAGCGCGACCGGGCCGCCTATGAGAGCGCGCGCCGCGACTATGACCGCCTCTACGGGACCGGTGCCTATGACCGTCGCAACCCGACCACCGCCGGGCGCTTCATGACCGATGGCCCCCAGTACGGCGACAACACCAACTACGGCGAGCAGCGCGCCCAGTATGAGCGCGACCGGGCCGCCTATGAAGTCGCGCGCCGCGACTATGATCGCCGGTACGGCGTGGGCGCTTATGATCG
>NZ_PEGG01000142.1 GCF_002737765.1 Caulobacter sp. B11
TCAGTCGCCCGGCCAGGCGGCGGCCCACCTGAGCTCGGAACTCGTTGGAGCGATCGACGAGGAAATCACGATCGATGGCGTCGTACTGGTACATCGCTCTACTTCCTGCGGATCAGGTCGACACGGCCGGTCGATCGCGCGGCGCCGGCCGCATGGCGCAGCGCCTCGATCACCGCCCCGCCCTCGGCCTGCTTGCCGTGCGTCGGTTCATTGGTCGGACCCAGGGCCCGGATGCGCTCGCGATAGCTGAGCGGCGCCCAGCGGCCGTCGGCCTCGACCAGGTCGATCGGATAGACGTCGATCACGACCGTCGGCTGGGCCTTGCCGATGGCCACGGCGGCCTCGACCGGCGCGTCGGCGTCGAACAGCTCGGCCTGGCCGAAACCCTCGACCCAGGCCCCGGCTTTCCAGAACACGACTTCACCGTCGCCCAGGCGATTGGCTGTGATGGCTTTCATTCGGAAAATCCGCTCATCCCCGCGAAGGCGGGAACCCATAATGAATCGCCGCTTGGGTCCGCGCTTTCGCGGGGTTGGGCGGATGTTGCTGCGCCATCGCCATCGCTTCGCCGACCATCAACAGCGCCGGCCCCTTGAGGCCCTGCGCGGCGACCGCAAGCTGGCTCAGGCTGGTGAGGATGCGGCGCTCGTCGACCCGGCTGGCGTTCTCGACGATCAGGGCCGGAGTGGCGCCGGCGCGACCGGCGGCCATCAGGCCGCTCGGCGATCAGGCCGGCGGTGGTGACGCCCATATAGATGACGACGGTCTGGTTGGGTCGCGACAGGGCGGTCCAGTCAAGGTCGGGCTCGCCGTGCGCCGCGTGACCGGTGACAAAGGTGACCGCCTGGGCGACGGCGCGATGGGTCAGGGGCGCCCCGGCTCCGGCCGAGGCGGCCAGGGCGGCGGTGACACCGGGGATGACGTCGCAATCGACGCCGGCCGCGCGGCAGGCGGCAAGCTCTTCGCCGCCGCGCCCGAACAGGAACGGATCCCCGCCCTTCAGGCGCACGACATACAGCCCCTCAAGCGCCAGGCCGACCAGCAGCTGGTTGATGTCGTCCTGCGGCAAGGTATGGCGCGACTTGCGCTTGGCCACGTCAATGCGGCGGGCGGCGGACGAGGCCAGAGCGAGAATTTCGGCCGAGACCAGGCCGTCATGCACGATGACCTCGGCGGCCTGAAGCGCCTTCAGCGCCTTGATGGTCAGCAGGTCGGGATCGCCCGGGCCGGCGCCGACCAGCCGCACGCGTCCCGGCGCGCGCGGGCCCGTCCCACCGTCGATGACGATCAGGCCAGGCCGGGCGGATCGGTCGGACGCCCGAGCCATGGTGCAGGTCCTCTATAAGCGCCGCCCAGCGACGATCGCGTCTTGGTGGCTTGGCCCGACAGGGAATTGCGGAATCGAAGGCGGGGCGAATCCGAGGATTCGTCCCGCTCGTGTTCGCCAATGAAAAGGGCCATTCCCTCAGCGAACGCTTGCAAACTGAGCTTGGGCAGGCCACTTCGCAAACAAGGACTTCTGCCGGGGCGTTCAGTAAAACTCATGGAAAGACCGTCGGAACGACGCCGTCTCCCGCCGCTCAACGTTTCGAGGCGGCGGCGCGTCATCTGAACTTCAGCCGGGCCGCCGACGAGCTGTCGGTGACCCCGGAGCCGTCAGCCAGCAGATCCAGAATCTGGAAGACTATGTCGGCGCCGCCCTGTTCAAGCGCACCCCCAAGGGCCTGCTGCTGACCGACGCCGCCCAGACCGCCCTGCCCGCCCTGCGAGAGGCCTTCGACCGCCTGGCCGAGGCGGCGTCGCTGCTGACCGCCGCCGTCGACGGCCGCCGCCTGACCCTGACCGCCGCCCCCTCCTTCGCCGCCAAGTGGCTTGTGCCGCGGTTGGGCAAGTTCGAACAGGCCCAGCCCCAGGTCGATGTCTGGCTGTCGGCCGGCATGGAGGTCGTCGACTTCAACGCCGGCGAGGTCGACCTGGCCATCCGCTACGGTTCGGGCCGCTATCCGGGCCTGGAGGTGGTGCGCCTGCTCAGCGAGACCGTGGTGCCCGTGGCCAGTCCAGAGCTCCTGGCCGCCAATCCCCTGGCCAGTCCGCTGGACCTGTCGCACCATATCCTGCTGCACGACGGCTCGCCCGACGCCGACGACAGCTGCCCCGACTGGGCCATGTGGCTGGCGGCGCGCGGCCTGAAAACCGTCGACGGCTCGCGCGGCCCGCGTTTCAACCAGTCCAGCCTGGTGATCGAGGCCGCCGCCAACGGCCGCGGTATCGCCCTGGCCAAGCAGACCCTGGCCCAGGCCGATCTCGACGCTGGCCGCCTGGTGATCCCATTCGAGATTCCCACGGCCGTGGACTTCGCCTATTACGTCGTCCATCCCAAGGCCAAGGGACGGCTGCCGCAGGTCAAGGCGTTCGTCTCCTGGCTCAAGGAAGAGGCCGCCGCCCATGAAGCGGCCCTCCTCACCATGGACAACGGCGCGGGCATCTAGGGCTAAATGGTCAAGACGAGTATCGAGGTCGGCGAACGACAGACTGCCGCCGACTGCCAGAGCATGGCCGACGTCCGCCAGGGCGTGGACGCCCTCGACCGCGCTCTGGTCGCCCTGCTCACCGAGCGCCAGAGCTACATGGCCGCCGCCGCCCGCATCAAGGCCGACCGCTCCAAGGTGTTCGACCGAGCGCGGATCGAGGACGTGGTGACCAAGGTCCGGGCCGCGGCTCGCGAGTCTGGTCTCTCCGAAGCGATCGCCGAACCCGTCTGGCGCACCCTGATTGATCGCTGCATCGCCTATGAATACGCCAGCTGGGACGAGACCCGGGGCTAGGCCAAACGGCCGACGCGATCCTCTCCTTTTTGGGAGGATGCACCCGCCGGGGGGCAGCACGTCGGGTCGATCCAGGCCCACCAACAGCCACAGTTCGATTGTATTGCCCGCGCTCAACCTCTACTAGCAAGCCGGTTCAGTACAGCAGTTCAGGCTCGGCGCGCGACATGACCCAATGGCCCGTCATCAGTTCAGATTTCAGCGCGTATCGCGAGAACCCTGAACTCTGCGCGGTGGAAATCCCCGTGGGCACCTGCTCGGCGGATACAATCGTCGTGTTCGGGCAGGACGGCTATCTGTTCGTCCACACCGGCGCCAACAACATCAACGGCCAGTACCTGATGCCGCAGGACGAGGCGCAAGCCCTGGCGGCTCAATGGGCCGAAACCCTTGATCGCCGCCGCGAGACCGCCAAGGCCGCCGGCGTGCAGTTTCTGCAGATGATCGTGCCGGAAAAGTCCTCGTTGCTGCCGCAGAAGACCCCCTTCCCGGCCGCCGCGGGCACGCCGCTGATGCAGGCGCTCAGCGCTTCGCAGGCGTCGCACCCGGACTATATCGACGTGCGGGTCCTGTTCGACGCCGACGAGGCCCTGATCGCCTTCCCGAAGGCCAACGGACACATGTCAGCGTTCGGCAGCGTCAAGGCCTTCCAGGCCGCCCTGGCGCGGCTTGGCCTGGAGCCGCCGACCATCACCTTCGGCCCACCCCAGATCAAACGCTCGGACCTGTCCGACCATTTCGGCGGCCTGCAATTTTACAATCGCGTCGCCTTTCCGAACTCGCCGGAGATCGAGACCTATTCCGCCGGCCTGCAGGAAATTCTCGTCATCGAGGACGCCGGCCACCGCGGCCAGCGCCGAGGCTGGAGCAATCCGAGCGCGCCGATCAAGAAGCGAGTGCTGGCGTTCGGCAATTCGTTCTTCGAACGCGGCGGATCTCCCGAGTGCCTCTCCTGGTGGTTCGCACGCTGGTTCGAGGAGTTCCAGTTCATCTGGTCCCCCGATCTCGATCCCGCGGAAATCGAGGCCTACAAGCCCGACATCGTCATCTGCCAGACCATCGAACGGTTCCTGCCGCAGGTTCAGGGCCGCTAGGCTCCGGGCCGCGAGCCCGCCTAACTTCGCAGCGAGCGAAGCGCGCGCTCGTGCGCATAGGCGGCGATGTCCATCAGGGCCGCGTCCAGAGCCGTACGGACGGCCTGCAGGCTGGCCGACGCCGCCTCGCACTGCTCGCACACGTCGCCCAGCGCAAAGGCCCCCACGCCCCGCGCCGCGCCCTTGACGGTGTGGACCGCGTCGCGCCAGCCATCGTGACTGGGATCGAGCATCGGCGTCCACAGCGCGGCCTGTTCGCGAAACAGCGCCAGCACCTCATCGATGACCTGGGAATCCCCCGCCGCGAACCCTTCCAGATAGGCGAAATCGACGGCTCCGGTGATATCTCGTTTCGCCACGAATAAGTCCCCTTGCGTTCCCGGATTCTTTGCGTATGTTCCGCGCCTCGCCGCCGGGCATCTAGGTGCTTCGGACCGAGCGGGCGCATAGCTCAGTTGGTAGAGCAGCTGACTCTTAATCAGCGGGTCGTAGGTTCGAATCCTACTGCGCCCACCACTTTCCTTCCGAAAATCAACGATCTGAATTCACCCCACCGGGGACCCCGCCGATCTTTCGACGATCAACGGGCGCGCCGGCGTTCTGGCCGGTCAACGACCATCCAGAGTTCAAAAGGCCTACGCTGATTGCCGCCGGGTTTCCAGCGGAAGGGCGCGCGCGGCGCCGCGGCCGCGGTCCGGCGCCTGCAAGCAAGCCGCCGGACCGGGCGTTGGGCGTCGACTAGACGCGCTCGATGATGATCGCCGGGGCCATGCCGCCGGCGGCGCACATGGTGACCAGGCCGCGCTTGAGATCGCGGCGCTCAAGTTCGTCGAGGATGGTGCCGATCAGGATCGAACCAGTCGCGCCGATCGGATGGCCGAGGGCCATGGCGCCGCCGTTCACATTGACCTTGTCGCGGTCGAGCTTGAGGTCGCGGATGAACTTCTCGGCCACTACCGCGAAGGCTTCGTTGATCTCCCACAGGTCGATGTCATCGACGGTCAGCCCGGCCTTGGCCAGCACCTTGCGGGCGGCCGGAACGGGGGCGTTGAGCATCAGGGTCGGACTGTCGCCCATATTGGCCATCGCCACGACCCGCCCGCGCGCCTTGAGGCCATGGGCGGCGGCATAGGCCGGCGAGGCCAGCAGCACCGCCGCAGCGCCGTCAACGACGCCCGACGAATTGCCGGCATGGTGGACGTGGTTGATCTTCAGGTCCGGATAGACCTGGTTGATCAGGCCGCCCAGGGTCATGCCGGACTCGTCGATCGGCACGCCGGCCATCATCTCGAACGAGGCCTTCAGGCCCGACAGGCTTTCCAGGGTGGTTTGCGGGCGGGGGAACTCCTCGCGATCCAGCGCCACCGAGCCGTCGTCGCGGAACACCGGCACCAGGGAGCGGTCAAAGCGGCCCTCGCGGATGGCCTGATCGGCGCGCTGCTGGCTGACCACGGCCAGTTCGTCGAGGGCCTGTCGGGAGATGCCTTCCAGCGTGGCGATGGCGTCGGCGCAGACGCCTTGATGGGTCTGGGGATGGCGGGCCCGCAGGCGCAGATTGCCCGAGTCCAGCAGACCGACCGACGAGCGGTCGGCGGTGGCGGCGGTGTAGGACATCATCTCGGTCCCGCCGGCGATCACCAGGTCTTCCATGCCCGACATGATCGAAGCGGCGGCCAGGTTCACCGTGGTGATGCCCGAGCCGCAGAAGCGGTCCAGGGTCATGCCGCTGGCGCGAACGTCATAGCCGGCGTCCAGCGCCGCCATGCGGCCCAGATCGCCGCCCTGCTTGCCGCGCTGGGTGCTGGTGCCCCAGATGATGTCGTCGACCTCGCCGGTATTAAGGTTGTTGCGCTCGGCCAGGGCCTTGAGCACCGTGGCGGCCAGATGCTGGGGATGGAAATCGGCCAGGGCGCCCTTGCCGACCTTTCCGATGCCCCGCGGCGTGCGGCAGGCGTCAATAATCAGGGCTTCAGGCATGGCGAGTTCCTCCGGATCGGCTGTTTTGACGATCTGACGAGGCGCGACGTAAGGTCAGTCCAGCGGATTCTCAGGAGCGTTGGTCGCGGCGGCCGCATCCACCAACACGGGCCGTATCGTCGCCACCACCGACGCGCTGTCGCGCGAGGGGGCTTCCTCGGCGAGGTCGCCCGACGCCGCGAGCAGGGCTTCACCGGCGGCGGTGATCGTCCAGCCTTCACGATTACGCTCGGCGAACCCAACCTCGGTCAGGGCCCGGGCGTCGCTGATCTTGATCCAATCGACCTGCTCGCCGGCCTTCTTGCGGGCAAGGTTGCGCAGCGCCGTCAGCTTGCCGGATCCAGAGTCATCCTAATGCCGACCAAGGCGGACTGGGGATGTCGATGGGGTAGAGCACCGGGCGTCTTCGTCGTTCAAGACGCTTCTCCTGGCCGGCGGACAGGCCGGCGCGGGGGCATCATAGGCGCTTGGAGCACGACGCGACGCACGAATTCTTCAATAAGGACCCTCATGTCCCGCGCACCGTCCGGCCTCGGGACACCCACAGGCTTGTGGGCGCTGTGCGGCGAGGGGTTTTCCCGGGTGGAGCGCGCTCCGCGACAAGCTTGTCTTGACGTCGGCGTCGCTTGCACGCGCAATCGCGAACCTTGTGGTGACGTCCGGCGTTCAACCGGCTGCCGACAGGTCGAGGGAAGAAACACGCCATGCCTACGCCACGCCACCACGGCCCTGCTGGTCGTCCCCATGCTGCTCATGCTCGTCGGCTGCGGCGCGGGACCCTCCCTGCCACCCGAGCAAGGCTTCGGCGCGAACCCCACCCTGCCCGAGCCGCGCAAGGGCTTCCTGCCCGTGGTCAAGATCGCGCCGGCGGTGCGCTGGGCCCCGGCCAAACCCCCAAGGCCGCGCCTGGCTTCGCCGCCGTCACAGCCCTGGCCGCCGGCCTCGACCATCCCCGCTGGATCCATGTGTGTGCCCAATGGCGACGTGCTGGTCGCCGAAACCAACGCCCCGCCCAAGCCCGAGGACAGCAAGGGCCTTAAGGGTTGGTTCGAAAAAG
>NZ_PEGG01000143.1 GCF_002737765.1 Caulobacter sp. B11
CCGCGCCGAGTCGCTGTTCACCTCGCGGACCGGTCTGGGCACCACCGCCGCCGCCCTCGACTCGCAATGGTACGACGCGACTTATCTCGACGAAGGCACCACACTCGAAATCAACTCGGACTGGACCGATCGTCTGTCGACGACCGTTCGCGCCACCTATCGCGACTGGGTCAAGGGTCAAAACCCAAGAGCGGCCAGAACTATTCGGACGTGGCCATCTGCGCCGCGCCGAACGCCGACACCGCCCCGACCAACTCGACCATCACCACCTGCGCCAGCGGCTTCTCGTCGGTCCGTTTCGGACCTGACGCCTTCCGCCACGCCAACCAGCTGGACATCCAGGAAGCGGTGTTCCAGGGCACGGCGACCTACTCGCTGAACGACAACGTCTTCAAGCTCGGCTACCAGGGCTCGAAGAAGGAAGTGTTCAACGTGTTCGTGCCCAACTCGCGCGGCACATACTATTTCGACTCGATCGCCGACTTCGCCGCCGGCCGCGCCAGCTCGCTGACCTACAGCAACTCGGTCACCGGCAACGCCATCGACGCCGCCGCCGACTTCTCCTACTGGCAGCACTCGATCTACGGCCAGGACGCGCTGGACGTGACCGACGACATCAAGGTCACGGTGGGCTTCCGCTATGACTGGATCGACATGGCCGACGTCCCGGCCGAGAACCCCAACTTCGTCAAGCGCAATGGCTTCAGCAACACCAAGACCCTCGACGGTCTGGCCATCCTGATGCCGCGCGTCTCGGCCAGCTGGCGCGTGAGCGACACCCTCAAGCTCAACGCCGGCTTCGGTCTGTTCTCGGGCGGCCAACCGGAAGTTCTGTTCGCCACGCCGTTCTACAACAACGGTTACGAGATCGCCGGCACCACCATCCGCCGCTGCATCACCGCCGCGTCTAACTGCACCGGCGCTAACGGCTATCTGGAATCGTCGACCTCATCGTCGGTGACCCCGGGCTTCACCGCCGCTGTCGGCGCCGCGGCCCTGGACAACCTGCGCACCTTCACGGGCTTCGGCTATCAGATGCCGACCCTGGTGCAGCAGTTCCAGCAAGGCACCCTGCCCGGCACCCCGGGCATCAGCGCCGCCAACGAAGTCATCGCCCTGAACCCGGCTTTCGAACTGCCGGCCGAATGGAAGCTGTACTTCGGCGGCAACTGGGAAGTGTATGACGGCTGGAACCTCGACGTTCAGTACGTGGCCACCCAGGCCCAGAACGCCATCACCTTCGTCGACACCCGCGCCCAGCCGCTGATCATCAACGGCCAGCGCGCCCTGACCCCCGATGGTCGTCCGCGTTATGATGGTCTGACCCTGTCGCCCGTCGCGCGCAACGCCCAGGGCGTCTCGTCGACCAACCCGGGCGACAACCGCGATCTCGTCACCAACAACATCGACAAGGGCGAGGCCTTCACCTTCGGCGTCGGCCTGTCCAAGTCCTTCCAGTTCGGTCTGGACCTCGGCCTCGGCTACGCCCGTCAGAACATCGACGAGTCCAATGCCGGCCTGCGCTTCGGCACCACCGCCGGCTCGCTGTACAACAGCGTTCCGGCCGGCATGGATCCGGCCCGCGACGCCTACGGCACCGCGCTGGAAGAGATCAAGGATCGCTACAAGCTGGAAGCTGGTTACCGGAAGAAGTTCTTCGGTGATAACGAGACCCGCATCAGCATGTTCGCTGAACGCACCAGCGGTCGTCCGTTCGGCTTCACCATGCAGGACGCGGCTTCGGGCCGTAGCCCGGTGTTCGGCGTGAACCGCGCCGCCCAGCTGCTCTACGTGCCGGACATCAAGGCCGACACCAACACCACCGACCTGCAGATTGGCAACGTGTTCTTCATCGACGCCGCCAACCGCGACCGGTTCATCGGTTATGTGAACCAGTTCGGCCTGAAGCCGGGCATCCTTGAGAAGTATTCGAACACCAACAAGGATCTCAACCGCGTTGACCTGCAGATCAGCCAGGAACTGCCGACCCTGATCGACGGCCACAAGCTGAAGGTCCAGTTCGACATCCGTAACGTGCTGAACCTGGTCAACCGCGACTGGGGCAAGGTCGAGGAATACGGCGACGGCACCACCCTGGCTCGCGCGGCGTGCGTGAGCGCGACCGGGACGGCCCTGGCCTCCAACGCCACCGCCACCTGCCCGGCCTATGTCTATTCGCTGGTCCCGACCTCGATCGTCAGGACTCGCGGCGACGTGAAGAACTCGCTCTGGACGATGCAGATCTCGCTGCGTTACGAGTTCTAAGCTCGCGTCATCGACGTGTTACAGAAGGGCGGCCCGGCGACGGGCCGCCCTTTTTGTTATGGAACGGCCTTGACCGCTCGAGTGGTCAGGGCCATTTGCCCGCCTCTGTTTGTGACCAGGTTTTCGCCATGACCCCGATCGTCCCCGCCGAGTGGGCCCCGCACCGCGCCATGTGGCTGGGTTTTCCCAGCCATGCCGAACTCTGGCGCGAGGACCTGCCGGTCGCCCAGGCCGAGGTCGCGGCCCTGGCCCGCGCCCTGGCCGGTCCCGGGGGAGAACGCGTCAGGCTGATGGTGGTCGGCGACGCGGCCGAGGCGGCGGCTCGCGCGCTGCTGGGCGATACGACCGTGGAGATCGTGCGGGGCCAGTTCGGCGACATCTGGCTGCGCGACACCGGCCCGATCTTCGTCGAGACGGCCAAGGGGCCCATCGCGGCCGGCTTCGAGTTCAACGGCTGGGGCGGCAAGTTCGAGATGGAAGGCGACGACATCGTCGCCGAACAGATCGCCGCCGCGTCCGGAACGCCCCTGGTCCGCAACGGCTTCGTGCTGGAGGGCGGCTCGCTCGACCATGACGGCCTGGGCACCATCCTGACCACCCGCCAGTGCCTGCTCAACGACAACCGCAACGGCGACTTCGACGAGGCCAAGGCTAGCGCCGCCCTGGCCAAGGCCCTGGGCGCCAAGAAGGTGCTGTGGCTGGAGGATGGGCTGCTCAACGACCATACCGACGGCCATATCGACAACCTGGCCCGCTTCGTCGCGCCGGGCGTGGTGGCCTGCCCGATGGCCTTCGGGGCCGATGACCCCAATGCCGAGGTCTATGCCAATACCGCTCGGCTTCTGGCCGGCATGACCGACAGCCGTGGTTCGCCGCTTCAGGTGGTTCGCATCCCGTCGCCGGGCCGCATTCTCGATGCGGACGGCGAGATCGTCCCGGCCTCGCACATGAATTTCCTGATCGCCAACGAGG
The DNA here is from genome assembly GCF_002737765.1 of Caulobacter sp. B11. GTDB lineage: Bacteria > Pseudomonadota > Alphaproteobacteria > Caulobacterales > Caulobacteraceae > Caulobacter. The sequence continues at coordinate 3,238 of NZ_PEGG01000143.1, forward strand.
CGGTGATCGTGCCGATCTATGCGCAGGAGTCCGGCGCCTTCGCCGTCGAGGTGATCCAGGGCCTGTTCCCCGAGCGGGAGGTCATCGGCCTGGCCTCTACCGCCATCCTGACCGGCGGCGGCTCGTTCCACTGCATCAGCCAGCAGGAGCCCGCATGACCCGGACCCTGAACGTCGCCGCGATCCAGACCTCGTACGGGATGGATCTGGACGCCAATATCAAGAAGACCGAGGCCTTCATCCGCCAGGCCGCCGCCGGCGGCGCCCAGGTCATCCTGCCGTCCGAGCTGTTCCAGGGGCCCTATTTCTGCGTCACCCAGGAAGAGCGCTGGTTCGCGGAGGCCCATCCGTGGCGTGAGCATCCGGTGGTCAAGGCCATCGCGCCCCTGGCGGGCGAACTGGGCGTGGTGATCCCGATCTCGATCTTCGAGCGCGAAGGCCCGCACTATTTCAACAGCGTGGTGATGGCCGACGCCGACGGCTCGATGCTGGGCCTCTATCGCAAGAGCCACATCCCCGATGGCCCCGGCTATCAGGAGAAGTACTATTTCCGGCCCGGCGACACCGGCTTCAAGGTCTGGGACACGCGTTTCGGCCGGCTGGGCGTCGGCATTTGCTGGGACCAGTGGTACCCGGAAGCCGCCCGCGCCATGGCCCTGATGGGGGCCGAGGCCCTGTTCTATCCCACCGCCATCGGCACCGAGCCGCATGACCCGACGCTCAACACCACCCTGCCCTGGCAGCGGGCCATGCAGGGCCACGCGGTCAGCAATGTCATTCCGGTGATCGGCGCCAACCGCATCGGCTTCGAGCCCTGGGACAACTATCCCAATGGCGGCCAGCGCTTCTACGGCTCCAGCTTCATCGCCGATCATCGCGGCGACCTGGTCAGTGAACTGGGCCATGACGATGAAGGCCTGGTCTCGGCCAGCTTCGACCTCGACTTCCTGCGCACCCATCGCGCGGCCTGGGGCTTCTTCCGCGACCGCCGTCCCGACCTCTATGGCGCGCTGTCGGGGCCGCGCCCCGTCTGATTGCGACGACGCGCGCCGAACCCGGTCTTGGAGCCCTTTAGCTTTAGATGAGATCATCTAAAGCGTATAAAAGGGATCTAACTATCTGATTATAGGCGCTTTTTATCCTTTTTTCAGGGCTTCCTGAAAGCAGGGCAGGCTCTAGAGGCAGCTATAGGCGGCCTGGATCAACCGCACGGCGCGCGGATCGCCGATCAGATCGCTGCCCTGGCGGTTCATTACATAGGCGCCCGATACGCCCCGCGCCGGATCGGCGAAGGCGCAGCTGCCGCCCCAGCCGGAATGGCCGAAGGCGTCGGGGGTGGGGCCGTAGAAGAAGTTGGGGGTATTGCGCATGAATCCCGCGCCCCAGCTGATGTCGAAGGGCAAAACCAGATCGCGGCCGATGATCCGCTCGGCGCGCGCCAGCTCCAGGGCGGCCGGCGACAGGACCGCGACCCCGTCCAGAGAGCCGCCTGAGGCCAGGGCGCCCATCAGGCGGGCCAGGGCCGGGGCGGTGGCGTGGCCATTGGCCGAGGGGATCTCGACCCGCCGCCAGTCGGCCGTGCCGCGTCCGCCCGGGGCGGCCCAGGGCGTCAGGAAGGCGGCGCGCACCGCCTCGTTGGGTTCGCCGAACGTCGGCAGGGCGCTAGGCCGCTGCAGCTCCGCGCAGCGCGCGTGCTCGCTGTCGGGCAGGCCGATCCACAGGTCGAGGCCGAGCGGAAGCGCCAGGTCCTCGCGCAGGGCCGTTCCCATGGTCCGGCCGTCGACCCGGCGGAAGATCTCGCCCGCCAGATAGCCGAAGGTGATCGGGTGATAGCCGCTGGCCGAGCCCACGGGCCACAGGGGGCCATGGCCGCCAGCCTGGCGCAGACGGCGTCCCAGTCGAACCAGATGGTCGGCTCGGTTTCTTCCAGGAAGCCCGACAGGCCCGCCTGGTGCGAGAGCACCTGGCCGACGGTGATCGCGGCTTTCCCGGCCTGGGCGAACTCCGGCCAGACCGAGGCCACGGTCTGGTCGTAGGTCAGGCGGCCCTGGTCGACCAGGCGCGCGACCAGCAGGGCGGCCACGGCCTTGGTGGTCGAGAACAGCGGCGTCAGGGTGTCGGGCCCGAAGGGGCGTTGGCGCTGGCGATCGGCGAAGCCGGCCATCAGGTCAAGGACCAGCTCGCCGTCGAGGGTCAGCGAGAACCGGGCGCCGAGTTCGCCGCCGGATTCGAAATTGGCGGCGAAGGCGTCGCGGACCGGCGCGAAGCGATCGGGGCAGACCCCGCTGATCTCAATGCTCATGGTATTTCCTGCGAGGCGGGTCTCAGGCCTCTAGACCAGTTTCGACGCCGCGGGCAACGCGCAAACTTCGGTTACAGGCAGTCATAGGCGGCGGCCACCAGCCGGATGGCGCGCTCATCGCCGATCGCCTTGGGCCCGTGCCGGTTCAACAGATAGGCGCCCGATACGCCGCGCGCCGGATCGGCGAAGGCGACGCATCCGCCCCAGCCGGCATGGCCGAAGGCGTCTGGGGAGGGGCCGTAGTGCATGTAGGGCGCGTTCCGCATGACGCCGGCGCCCCAACTCACGGTGTGGGGCAAGACAAGATCCCGGCCGACAATCCTCTGGGCCCGCATCAAGTCCATGGCCTCGGGCGAGAGGACATGTACGCCGGCCAGGCTGCCGCCGCAGGCCAGGGCGCCCAGAAGGCGGGCCAGGGCGGGGCCAGTGGCCAGGCCGTTGCCTCCCGGGAACTCCCCACGTCGCCAGGCGCCCAGGCCCTGACCGCCGGGGCTCGCCCACTTGGCTTTCAGCGCGTACTCCACGGCCCTGTGAGTGGATTTAAGCGTGCCGGGTTTCTGCCAGAACGCCACTTCGGCGCAGCGCCGATGCTCCGTGTCGGGCAGTCCGATCCAGAGATCGAGGCCAAGCGGGATCGCCAGGTCCTCGCGCATGGCCGTCCCGAGACTCCGCCCATCGACCCGGCGAAAGATCTCACCGACGAGAAAGCCGTAGGTGTGGGGGTGATAGCCGCTCGCCGAGCCGACCGGCCACAGCGGCTCCATGGCGGCCAGTCGCTCGCAGATCGCCGGAGCGTCGTACCAGAGGATGCGATCTATCGGCTTGTCCAGGCCCGAAAGCCCGGCCTGATGCGACAGCACCTGTTCCACGGTGATCTCTGCCTTACCGGCCTGGGCGAACTCTGGCCAGATCGAGGCGACCGTTTGAGTGTAGGAGAGTTTTCCCTGATCGACGAGGCGCGCGATCATCAGGGCGGCGACGATCTTGGTGATCGAAAACACCGGCGCCAGTGTGTTGCGCCGGAACGGCCGCGTCCGCGCCCGGTCGGCATGGCCGGCCCGCATGTCCACCACGACCTCGCCGTCTATGGCCAGGGTAAAGCTCGCGCCCAATTCCTCGCCAGTCTTGAACTCGGCGACGAAGGCGTCGAGCAAGCGGCCGAAACGCTCAGGGCAACGACCAAGGACTTGGAACGTCATTTTACGCGACTCGAAGGAAGCAAGGCGGTGGAGATCAGGCCAGGCGTTCGATCCGGACCGTCGGCGAAGTCTGCTTGATCCGGGCCGCCATGGCGACGATCGCAGTTCGGGCGCATTCCAGATATTTGCGCCGCCGTCACCGTTTCCGCTACGCCGCCCACCGCCCTGGCCAGGCCATAGGACAGGGTCTGGCCCTCAAGGATCGAGGCGGCATAGAGCCGCGGTCAACAGGTCGCCGGTGCCGCTGGGCGAGCGCTCGGCCTTGGCGTGGGCGGACAGCCAGGCCTCCTGCGGTCGGCATAGACCACGCCGATCTCGCTGCCGCGGTGGACGGAACGAGACCAGGGTTCGGCTTGGCCAGCAGGCGGGCGGCGCGCACACGGGCCGATTGCGGATCGCGGGCGTCCGAGCCGGTCAGGCGCTGCAGCTCCCAGGCGTTGCGGCCACGAACATCGGCGCGCGGGATCAGTTCGGCCGCGATGGCCTCGGCCACTTCGGGGGCGACATCAAGCCCTTGCCGGCGTCGCCGCATGGTCGGGTCGATGAGCACGGTCGGCCTTGCGGCTGGAGGCGCCCTCGGCGTGGCGCGGCCCGCACGGCGTCGATGGCTCGGGCGGCGGCGCGGACCTGGGCGGCGCTTGGCGAATAGCCGGTGATCACCACGTCGGTCAGGGCCAAACAGCCCGTTGGCCTCCATGCCGTCCAGCATCCCCTCGAGCACCTCGATCGGCACGGCGCGCGCCGCCGGGCACGCCCCAGCCTGGGTGACGGCCATAGAGGACGGTCGGAACG
>NZ_PEGG01000144.1 GCF_002737765.1 Caulobacter sp. B11
GGCTTTTGGCCCATCGGATCATCGGGCAAGGCGAAATGGTCGAGGCCGATCCGGACATAGCCTTCGGCCGCCAGACGTTCGGCGGCGGTCTCGCTCTGATCCAGCCGCGCCTGGGCGTCGGGCAGGGCGGCCTCGTCGATCAGCTGCTGGTGACTTTTCATCCACGGCACATGGGCGTAGCCGAACAGGGCCAGACGCTCGGGACGAAGCGGCAGGAGCTGGTCGAGCGTCGACAGGGTGTTGGCCGTGGTCTGATGCGGCAGACCATACATCAGGTCGATATTGATCGAACCGACCCTGGCCCTCCCGCAGCCAGGCGACACAGTCGGCGATGTGCTCGAAGGTGTCGCGGCGATTGACGGCCGCCTGGACCTCGGGCGTCAGGTTCTGCACGCCTAGGCTGGCGCGGTTCATCCCCCGCCCGGCCGCGGCGCGCACCCAGTCGCGCGTCAGCACGGCGGGTCCATCTCGACCGCCACATCGACGTCGGCGGTTAGGGCAAAAACCTGGCCCAGGCGGTCGAAGATCGCGTCGACCTCGCCCGTGGACAGCATGTTGGGCGTGCCGCCGCCGAAATGGATGGCGCCAACGGGCAGGCGACCGGGCAGGGCGGCTCCCAGCAGGGCGATCTCGTCCAGCAGCAAGCGCACATAGTCGCCGACGGGTTCGTGGCGGTTCACCGCGCGAGTATTGCAGCCGCAGTACCAGCACAGCCGGGCGCAGAAAGGGATGTGCACATAGAGGGACACGGCTTGCTCGACGGGCAGGTCATGCAGCCAGAGCCCATAGGTTTGGGCGTCGATCTGAGCGCTGAACTGCGTCGCCGGCGGATAGCTCGTATAGCGCGGCGCGCGGCCGTCGTACTTGGCGACGAGCTCGGCTGTGGGGCGGACGCCAGCGTTCGTGGCCAAGGCGAGAGACATGGGTGTCTTCCTTAAGCGGCGGCGTTCGCCGCTTGACCCGCCGAGATCGCCCAGGCGGCCTCCGCGTCGGCCACGGCAACGCGATAAGCCTCGCGAGCGGATTTGAATGAGGCGAAAGGAAAGCGAATGGGAACCTCGGCCAAGGCGGCGGCCAGCATCTCCAAATGCGCCACCCAGCCGGCGGCGGCGCGGCCGGCGTCCTCGCTGGCCGGCAGGCTCAGACTCAGGGTCAGACGCGCGCCCCCGTCGATGGGGCTGATTTCCCAGCATAGCGGACGAGGCGTCTCGCCGGGTCCGTTCCAGCCATATTCGAGACGCTGACCCGGCGTGACCGCCGTGACCAGGCTGTCGATGATGATCCCGCTGTCACCAAATCCAGCTGGGCGGCCCCGCCAACCGCGAGCGTGATCGTCCCCGGGGCCAGCCATTGGACGAGACCCTCCGGCCGGGTCAGGGCGCGCCACAATCGGTCAGGCGAAGCCTCGAAATCCCGGCGGATCTGGATGGCGATGACGTCATCCTTGCGGATGAAGGTGGCGATGGGTTCGGCGAGGTCGAACATCGGTGATCTCCTAGACCACAGTCTGGCCGACAGCGGCGTGAGTGGCCTTGACCGGCGTCAAGCCACTGGCGCGTGGCTGCTGAGCGTTAAGCTCATCGAGGGTGTTGAGATTGACGAACGGGTCGGGCTGGATCATCCCCCAGTCCGCGACCGCCTCGCCGCCGCGGCGGCCAGGCCCCGTAAGGACGAGCGACCTTGGGCCAGATAGTCGGCCAACACTGACTCGACTTCTACGCTCCAGAGGCCGCAGACGGGATGCAGTCGTCCATTGCTGACGGGCAGAGCGGCCAGGCCCCGAACTCCATGGCGGCGGCTAGGCGCGAGGTCAGATCGACAGGCAGATGCGGCATGTCGGCCAGAACCTGTACGTGCGCCGCGCCGCGAGCGCGGGCGAAGGTCAGGGCCGAGGCCAGGCCCGCTAGCGGACCGGGGATGTCGGGATGATCAAACAGGAGTGGGGCGCCCGCGCCGCCGCCCAGTTGCTCGGCGTTGCGGACGGCGACAGCGACCTCGTCGGCATAGCCCCTGGCCAGGGTCAATGCGCGGGCCACAAGCGAAACCTCACCCCAGGCCCGCAGGGGCTTGCCGCCACCCATGCGCGAACCCTCGCCGCCGGCGAGAACCACGGCAACGCAAGGCTTCCTCATGATGAGCCCCTTCGCGCGTTTCGCCGCAGCGGGGCCTCCGGCACTGGACCGCCGACGAAGCTCATCGCCTGTTTCAAGCTAGTGATGGTGGTTTCCAGATCGCGTAGCAGGCCATCGGCCGCCGAATGGATCCAGCCGTGCAGCGTCAGGGACTGGCCGCGACGCCATGCGTCCTGAACCAATGGATTGCCGGCGAGATTGACCAGTTGCGCGGTGACATTCAGCTCGCAAAGCCGATTGGCTCGAGCGCCCGGATCCATGATCGTCTCCAACGCCTCGGCGTGACGCGAGGCCAGGGCGCGCACCGGGCCGAGCCAGCGATCAAGGAGATCAATCGGCGTGTTGGACAGCGCCGCGGCCATGACCCCACAGCCATAGTGGCCGCAAACCACGACGTGTCGCACTTTCAGAACTTCCAGCGAGAACTGAAGGCTCGACAGAAATCCGACGTCCAGGGGCGGGGCCAGGTTTCCAGGATTGGTATGGTGGAAGATCGCGCCGGGCGGCAGACCGGTTAGCTCCTGTCCCGTGAGCCTGCTATCGGCGCAGCCCAGCCAGAGATAATCGGTCTGGCGCTCAGCTGCAGTGCGCTTGAAAAACTCGCTGTCCTCATAGCGGCCGGCGACCCAGGCCATATTGCTGGTCAGCAGATCTTCGGTCATGCCATGCCTGTTCATTGGCCAACAACGGCGCTCAGCAGACGACCGCGACGGGCCGCGAGCCGGCGTCCCAGAGTCGTCAGGTCATCCTGGCTCAACCGCAGTCTGGCGATCGGCAGGACGATGGCGTTCTCCAGGCCCAGATGACGACGCTCCTGGGTGGCGAAGGCGATCATCGCCCTGCGCCGCGCCGGATCCAGCCCCGGCGCGCGCGCACTCACCAAACAGGTCCGCAGATGATCGCGCACCGCATGGGCTTGCACCACATCGTTTCGGTGTTCGGCCGACAGCATGCCAAGCACGCGCTCGACGTCGTCCTCGGGCTCGCAACGCCGGCGCAACAACGGAAAGAAATCTTCCTCCTCGTCGATCACATGCAGCGGCAGATCGTGCTCAAGGAAATCGACCAGTTCGACGAGTCGCCGCCGGTCGAACACCATGGCGGCGGCGACGTCCTCGATCAACTTGCAGGCCTGCCGATGACGATAGTGCTCGGCGAAGAACCACTCGATGGGTTGCGCAAGCAAGTGCAGCGGAATGGCCTCGATCTCGGTCGTCGTCATTATGTCCTCGCCTTGGCTCGGTCCTGGATCAGAGCTTGTAGGCAAGCGTCAGCCACAGCTTGGTCCTGTCGCGAAAAGCCGGTTGGTCGCCATTGAACGCCGCCGCCGCGAGTTCCACAGACAGCTTGGGCGTCAGCGGCGCCGAGATGGCGAGGTTCATCTCGTCACCCAGCTTGGCGTCGCCATCGGCGGTGTCGAACCGGTGTAGGGCCGCTTGCAGCTTGACGGGGTGAGCCTTGGAGTGGGTCACGTTGGTCGATGCGGTGAGCGCGAGATCGCGTACCCCGTTGGACGGTGTGGTCAGGAACACGTCCGCCCAGCCCTGGAAGGCGTGCAGGGTGGCCAGCGGCGTCTGGAAGCCTCGGCGGCCATCGCCGTCGAGACGTTCGACGCCGAGTGTCACGGCGCTGACCTTGCTCTTCAGACCAGCCCCCAGGGCGAGATAGTCGAGGGTGAAGTCGGTCGGGCTGTTTCCGTAGTCGCTTTGGCGGGCGTACTGCGCCTCGTAGGTGATGCTCAGGTCTGGGCTCACGGGGCGCGAGCCTGTCAGGCGGATGTCGTAGGTGGCGCTGGACTGGGCCGGGGCGTTGGCGAAGTCGAGCAGATAGGCGCTGGCCGAGACCTGGCCGATCGCGGTCCTGGCGGCCAATTGGGCGATATGGGAGTCGCTGCGCCAGCTGCCTTGGGCATGGCCGTCGCCGAGAATTCGATGGACCTTGTCCAGATAGGCGTAGGTCAGGGTCAGCCTGGGCGATGGCCGATAGACCAGGGTGATCGCGTCGAAGGTCTGTTCCGTCTGGCGAAAGCCGACATTGCCGACAAAGCGGGCATTGTCGAGGATCAGACGCTGGCGACCCACTGTCGCGCCGCCAGATCCCCCGGCGGAGATCGGACCGCTCCAGGACAGTTGCATGCGATTGAGTTGAGTCGTCTCCGGGTCGGCAACGACGGGATAGGTGGTCTTGCCGTTGACCTGGCTGTTGTAGCGCTCGTCCAGGGCGGTGACGTTCTGCGCCTCAACTAGCAGCTTGAAGCCGTGGACAGCAGCGGTCTCGTAACCCAGCCGGGTGCGAAGGGTCAGGGCCTGGGCGTCCTTGGCCAGGCCATCCTGGGAGACGGCCTCGTAGCGCAGGCGGGCGTCCAGCAGAATCTGGCCCCGGGCCGGCTCGGCGGCCTGGGCCAGCGTCGGGAGGGCCGCGGCCAGCGGCAGCAGCCAGAGGATACGCATGATGCTCTAGACCTTCCGGAAGATCGTGTAGGTGCGCGTCTTGGGCGTGAGCCGGGTGCGCAGCAGGGAAGCGATGGCGGCGATGGCCGGATCTTCGGCGCCCTGGGCGGCCGAGATCAGGTGGGTCCACGACTCGTCGCCGGCGGTGTTGACGAAGTCCTTCACCGCCCGCTGGACGAAGGTGTCGACGTCGATCCCAGCGGCGGCGGCCGCGGCGCGCACCCGTTCGGCAAGGTCCGGATCGGAGGCGTCGAGCCAGGCTTCGAGCCCGGCCGCCGAGGCGCCGGCCAGACGCTCGCCCAATGACAGCGCCCCGGTGTCGAAGCGGCCGTCGCGGGTCAGGCTGAAGGCTACGCCCAGGCCTCGGGCGCGTTCCGCCAGATCGGCGACATAGCGCGTGGCCGCCGCCGTCCAGGCCCGGCTTTCAAGGTGCAGCCGGATCTTGTCCTCGACATAGTCGAAGGGCAGTTCGCGTCCCTCAATACGACGGTCAAGCTTGAGCACATGCCAGCCGAACCGCGAGCGCACCGGCTGGTTCAAGACCTGGCCGGGCTGCAAGGCCGAAAGGGCCTGCTCAATCTCGCCCACCACATCGCCGGGCCCAAGCTGACCCAGCGAGCCGCCAACCTCGCCTGACGGGCAGT
>NZ_PEGG01000145.1 GCF_002737765.1 Caulobacter sp. B11
CGGTCCGCAGGGCCAGGCGCCCGTGCAGTTCGGTCTCGAGCTGAGCCTGCAGGTCGGCGCCGGTCCGTTCGCCGCTTTCGAAGACCAGGGCGCTGATCTTCGCATCGACATGGATCACCTCAAGCCCCAGCTGAACCAACAGGCCCGTCAGCTGGTCGCCGGTGATCTGGCGGCCGCCGGCGCTGGTGCTGCGCAGCAGGGCGATATGGATGGTCATGGCGAAACTCCGGGCCCGGACCCTTGGCTCCCTGGGCGGAGACGGCGACCGAGGGCGGGGTTTAGGCGTTCGCCGCGCCCCCGTCGCGCAAAAACGCCCTTTAGCCCTTCAGGCGGGCCAGGCCCTGATCGAGGTCGGCGATCAGGTCGCTTGGGTGCTCAAGCCCGATATGCAGGCGCAGCAGCGGGCCCTCCAGGCTAACCGGCAGGGTCCTGGTCTTCAGCTGCGGGTCGCAGGGAATGGCCAGGCTCTCATAGCCGCCCCAGGAGAAGCCGAGGCCGAACAGGTCGAGGTTGTCGAGCATCGCATAGACCGCGCCATCCGAGGCTGGCTTCAGCACCAGGCCGAACAGGCCGCAGGCGCCGGTGAAGTCGCGCTTCCACAGGGCGTGGCCCGGATCGCTCTCCAGCGCCGGATGCAGCACCCGCGACACCGCCGGGTGGTCTTGCAGCCAGCGTGCGACCTCCAGGCCGGCGGCCTGGTGGCGGGGCAGGCGGATGGCCAGGGTGCGCAGGCCGCGCAGCATGGTGTAGGCGTCGTCGGGCGACACCGACCAGCCGATGTCCCACATGGCGTCGGCCATCTGCTGACCGATCGCCGGGTCGTTGGTCGCGGCCGAGCCCATGAAACAGTCCGAATGGCCGCCGACATATTTGGTCAGGGCCTGGATGCTGAGGGTGACGCCATGGGCCAGGGGTTTGAAATAGTAGCCCGCGCCCCAGGTATTATCGATCAGGGTCAGCACGCCGCGCGCGTTGGCGGCGGCGGCGATGGCCGGGATGTCCTGCATCTCGAAGGTCAGGGAGCCGGGGGCTTCCAGCAGGATCAACCGGGTTCGGGGCGTGCACAGGGCCATCAGGGCGTCGGGCGTCAGCGCTGGGTCGTAATAGGTCGTCGTGACGCCGAACCGGGCCAGAACCCGGTCGCAGAACCGGCGGGTCGGCTTGTAGGCGCTGTCGACCACCAGGATCTCGTCGCCCGCCTTCAGCACGGCCAGCAGGGCCCCGGTGATCGCCGCCAGGCCCGACGGGTAAAGTGTCAGATGCTCGGCGCCCTCCAATTCCGCCAAGGCCGTCTGCAGGGCGGTGGGCGAGGCCAGACCGGTGATGCCGTAGGTCAGCTGGTCGTCGTCATACAGCGATGCGGCGTCGGGCAGCAGGACGGTCGAGCCGCGCTGGATCGGTGGATTGACCGTGCGGCCCAAGGACGAGGCCTGGAAACTGTTGCGGGTCAGGCGGGTCTGTTCATCGAGCGGCATGACCCAATCCTACCCCTGCTCGACCGGCGTATCCTCGCGCCCGCCCCATTCGGTCCAGGAGCCGTCATAGACCGCCGCCCGGGGTCGTCCGAGCCGGGCCAGGGCCAGGGCCACGACGGCGGCGGTGATGCCCGAGCCGCAGGTGGCGACGACGGGCCGCGTGATGTCGACCCCGGCCGCCTCGAACACGGTGGAAAGCTTGTCGGCGCTCAGCATCGTGCCGTCGGGCGCGACCATCGCCGTCAGGGGCACATTGCAGGAGCCCGGGATGCGGCCGCCGCGCAGGCCGGCGCGCGGTTCGGGCGTCTCCCCGGTGAAGCGGCCGGGCGGCCGGGCGTCGATCACCTGCTCGCGGCCGGTCTCGAGATTGCGCTTCATCTGTTCGACCGTGCGAACGATGTCGGCCTGGTGGCGGGAGGTGAAATGGCGTTCCTGCGGCGCGGCGGGACCGTCCTCGACGGGGCGGCCCTCGGCGATCCACTTGGGCAGGCCGCCGTCCAGCACCACAACGTCCTCGTGGCCCATGGCGCGGAAGGTCCACCAGACCCGCGCGGCGGGCAGGATGCCCTGGCTGTCATAGACGACGATCCGGGACCCGTCGCCGAGGCCCAGTTTGCGCACCCGCGAGGCGAACTTGATCGGGCTGGGCAGCATGTGGGGCAGGTCGCTGGTCTCGTCGGAGATCTCGTCGATGTCGAAGAACACCGCGCCCGGGATATGGGCCAGGGCGAACTCGGCCTTCGGATCGCGGGGCGTCCCCGGCATGAACCACGAGGCGTCGACAATCCGTACGTCCGGCGCGTCGAGGTGTTCGGCCAGCCAGGCGGTGGAGACGAGGGGGTCCTGGATCATGCTGCGCCTTTCGGGGTCTGACTCGCCCCTGTTTACAGTAGGTGGAACAGGATCGCGTCAACCGCGGCGAGGGGCAAGCGCCGACTCCACCTTACGGGCTCAGAGCCAGGGCGGGGTCGGCAGGCCCTTTTCCCGCAGGAAGTCCGGATTGAACAGCTTGCTCTGATAGCGTGAGCCGTGGTCGCAGAGGATGGTCACGATGGTGTGGCCGGGGCCCATGGTGCGGGCCATGTGGATCGCGCCGGCGACATTGATCCCCGAAGAGCCGCCCAGGCACAGGCCCTCGTGCTGCACGAGGTCGAAGACCACCTCGACCATTTCGGTGTCGCTGATCCGGATGGGATGGTCGACCATCAGGCCTTCGAGATTGGCGGTGATCCGACCCTGGCCGATGCCCTCGCTGATCGAGGTTCCCTCCGCCTTGAGTTCCCCATTCCTGTACCAGTTGTAGAGCGCGGCGCCGTGCGGGTCGGCCAGGCCGATCTTCACCGACGGCTTGCGTTCGCGCAGGGCTGCGGCGACTCCGGCCAGGGTGCCGCCCGAACCGATGGCGCAGATGAAACCGTCGACCGCGCCGTCGGTCTGGTCGAAGATTTCCGGGCCCGTGGTGCGGTAGTGCGCGTCGCGGTTGGCGACATTGTCGAACTGGTTGGCCCAGATCACGCCATTGGGCTCGGTCAGGGCCAACTGCTCGGCCAGTCGCCCGGAATAGCGGACATAGTTGTCGGGATTGGAATAGGGGACGGCGTCGACCTCGACCAGCTCCGCGCCCAGCAGGCGGATGGCGTCCTTCTTTTCCTGGCTCTGGGTGCGGGGATGACGATGGTGGTCTTGTAGCCGAGGGCCGAGGCGACCATGGCCAGGCCGATGCCGGTATTGCCGGCGGTGCCCTCGACGATGCGGCCGCCAGGCCTCAGCAAGCCCTTCCGCTCAGCGTCGCGAATGATGCCCAGGGCGGCGCGGTCCTTGACCGACTGGCCGGGATTCATGAACTCGGCCTTGCCGAGGATCTCGCAGCCCGTCGCGGCGCTGGCGCGGTTTGAGGCGGATCAGGGGCGTATTGCCGATGGCGTCCAGGACGTTGGCTGTGGTGGTCATGGGCGAATCTGGCGAGGCGGGCTGCTGTGGAAAGGGCTCCTCATGGTAGATCGTGCGCGGGCGCCCCGATGCAACCCAGTTTTCCTGAAGGCCTCGACACCACGATGAGTACGACAGGGCGCGTTGCGTTTGGTGCTGGGCGATCAGTTGAGCGACGGCCTCTCGGCCCTGGCGGATCTGGACCCGGCCCATGACGTGGTGCTGATGACGGAATCGGCGGCCGAGGCCACGGTCTGGAAGCATCACAAGCACAAGCTGGTGCTGATCTGGTCGGCCATGCGCCAGTTCGCGGCCCGGCTGGAGGCGCGCGGCGTTCGGGTGCGCTATGTGCGGCTGGACGACCCGGCCAACACCCGCACTATCGCCGGCGAGCTGCGCCGCGCCCTGGCCGAGGAGCCGGTCGATCGGGTCATCCGCACGGCCTGCGGCAAATGGAGCCTCGAAGCGCACCTGCTGTCCCTCGTCGCTGAACTCGGCGTGCCGCTCGAGGTGCGCGAGGACGACCGCTTCCTGTGCTCCCGTGAGCAGTTCGCCGCCTGGGCCGAGGGGCGCAAGGAGCTGCGGATGGAGTATTTCTATCGCGAGATGCGCCGTCGCACCGGCCTGCTGATGGACGGCGACCAGCCGGTCGGCGGCCAGTGGAACTTCGACGCCGAGAACCGCAAGAAGCTACCCGCCGGTATTCGGCCGCCGACCCGCCTGCGCACGGAGCCCCACGCCGTGACCCGGGAGGTTATGGCCCTGGTCGGGGCGGGGTTTGAGGACCATTTCGGCCGCCTGGACACCTTCGACTGGCCGACCAATCCCGACGAGGCCGAGGCGATCCTCGACCACTTCATCGCCGACATGTTGGAAGGCTTCGGCGACTGGCAGGACGCGATGAGCTGGGGGCGGCCGTTCCTCTGGCACAGCCTGATCTCGCCGGCCCTGAACATCGGCCTGCTGGATCCGCTGGACATCTGCCGGCGCGCCGAGGCGGCCTGGCGCGCGGGCAGGGCGCCCCTGAACGCCGTCGAGGGCTTCATCCGCCAGATCATCGGCTGGCGTGAGTTCGTGCGCGGCGTCTACTGGCTGAAGATGCCGGAATATGGCCTGCGCAACGCCCTGGAGGCCGAGGGCAAGCTGCCCTGGTTCTATTGGAGCGGCGAGACCGACATGGCCTGCGTCGCCGACGCCGTCGCCTCGGCCCGCGACCACGCCTATGCCCATCACATTCAGAGGCTGATGGTGACTGGCAATCTGGCCATGTTGCTGGGCGTGCATCCCGACGCCGTGGACGACTGGTACATGGTGGTGTTCGCCGACGCCTTTGAATGGGTTGAGATGCCCAATACCCGCGGCATGGCCACCTTCGCCGATGGCGGCATTGTTGGCTCCAAGCCCTATGCGGCCAGCGGGGCCTATATCGACCGGATGAGCGACTACTGCAAAGGCTGTCACTATGACGTCAAGGATCGGTTGGGCGACAACGCCTGCCCGTTCAACGCCCTGTACTGGGACTTCATCGACCGGCACGAGCGGCGGCTGGCCGGGCTGGGCCGCATGATGATGCCGCTCAGGAGCCTGGGTAAGATGCCCGAAGCCGAACGGGTCGCCTTCCGCGCCAAGGCGGCCGCGACACGCAAGGCCATGGGCGTTTAGTCGCCCAGATGGGTCTCGATCACGTTCAGCAGGGCCAGGGGCCCGCCCGCCGTGGTCGCCGCGCACCAGACATTGTGCAGGCCCTCGACCTCGACCAACTGGTTCTCGACGGCGTCGATCATGATGCCCTCGGCGAGGTCTGACGACACCTCGCCCAGCAGTTGCTCGTGCTGCAGTTCACCGCACCAGGCGGTGACGGCGTCGACCGCCGTCTTGGCGTCGAACTGGGTGATGTAGGTCCCCCCGTGGAAATCCAGGACCATGGTGTAGAGGTTCATTGCGACGCGACCTCGAAGGACTTTCGTCCATCTACGCACACCTCGCACGCCAGGCGAAGGCCCCGCGTCTAGGCGCGGCTCAGGCCCAGTTGAATGACATTGGTGCGCTCGGTTCGGAAGCCGGCCTCGCAATAGCTGAGATAGAAGCGCCACAACCTGCGGAACCGCTCGTCGAAGCCCAGGCCGCTGATCTCGCCCCAAGCCGCCTCGAACCGGCGGCCCCACTCCGCCAGAGTATTGGCGTAGTCCTGGCCAAAGCGGGTGACCTGGGTCCAGTCCAGGCCCGCCGCGCGCGTTTCAGTCCGCAGGCGTTCCTCGCTGGGCAGCATACCGCCCGGGAAGACGTAGCGCTGGATGAAGTCGGTGTGGGTCCGATAGTGCTCGAACAGCTCGTCACGGATGGTGATGATCTGCAGGCCGGCCTGACCGCCCGGGGTCAGCACCTCGTGGATTTTGCTGAAATAGGACGGCCAGTATTCCTCGCCGACCGCCTCGAACATCTCGATCGAGGCGACGCGGTCAAAGCGGCCGGTGACGTCGCGATAGTCGATCAGCTGGATGTCGGCCTTGTCGGCCAGGCCGTGGTCGAACATCCGCTGGGCGGCGAAATCATGCTGGGCCTGGGAGATGGTGATCGCGGTGACCTTCGCCCCGACCTCCTGGGCGGCGAACTGCGCGAACCCGCCCCAGCCGCAGCCGATCTCGAGCACGCTTTGCCCGGCCTGTAGGTCGATACTGCGGGCCAGGGCGGCGTATTTCGCGCGCTGGGCCTGTTCCAGGGGCTGGCCGGGATGTTCATAGACCGCCGAGGAATAGGTCATGCTCGGATCGAGCCAGCGGGAATAGAAGGCGTTTCCCAGGTCATAGTGGGCGTGGATGTTCTTCTTCGAACCCTTGCGGTCGTTGCGATTGAACAGGTGGATGAAGAAGTTCATCACCCGCATCACCGGATTGCCGTCGACCAGGGCCGTGAGGCGGTCGAAGTTCAGCGAAAAGGCGCACAGCACGGCCGATAGGTCGGGGGTGTCCCACTCGCCGGCCATGTAGCCTTCCGCGAAGCCGATATCGCCCGAGGCCAGGGCCCGCCGCACGAAGCGATAGTCGCGGATCTGGATGATGGCGTCCGGACCGGGCGTCTTGCCGTGGATCCTCAAGGGCTTACCGGAGGGCAGGATGAAGGTCAGCGATCCCACGGCCCAGTTCTCGACCGCCACCCGAACCGCCGTGCGAAAGGCGGCCGGGGCGCTTCTCAGGTCCGGATCGCGCCAGGAAATTTGCAGGGTGTCGGTCATCGGCGGTTCCATCCCATAACCCGGGGCGAATTTAAAAACACTCGGCGCCGATGTGTAAATGGCTGAACGAACAGCGTTGGCCGAGGGGCTTCAGTTCCCTTTCAGGCTCTTGTAAGCCTCCAGCGCCCGCGTTCGCGCGGCGCCATGCTCCACGATCGGTCTGGGATAGCTACGGGCCGAGGGGCTGGACGGATGCGCCATCCAGGGTTGATGCAGCACGGAATCGGACAGGCTCGCCAGTTCAGGGACCCACCGCCGAACATAAACCCCGCGCGGGTCGAACTTTTCGCCCTGGGTGATGGGGTTGAAGATCCGGAAATAGGGCGCGGCGTCGGCCCCGCTGCCAGCCACCCACTGCCAGTTGCCGACATTGCTGGCCAGGTCGGCGTCGACCAGGGTGTCCCAGAACCAAGCCTCGCCCTGTCGCCAGTCGATCAGCAGGTGCTTGATCAGGAATGAGGCCACGATCATCCGCACGCGATTGTGCATGAAGCCGGTGGTCCAAAGCTCGCGCATGCCGGCGTCGACGATCGGATAGCCGGTTCGCCCCTGGGTCCAGGCCTTGAAGGCCGCATCGTCGCGTCGCCAGCCGAAGCCGTCGAATTCGGGGCGGAAGCTTTGGGTTTGGATCTGGGGATTGTGGAACAGGATCGTGTGGTTGAACTCGCGCCAGCCCACCTCCGACAGGAACCTTCTGGCCTCGGCGTGAGGGGCTTCGCCCATGGCCATGGCGCCCTGGGCCGCCACCCAGACCTGGCGAGGGCCGATTTCGCCGAAATGCAGGTGGGGCGACAGCCTCGACGTACCGGCCACGCCGGG
>NZ_PEGG01000146.1 GCF_002737765.1 Caulobacter sp. B11
GGACCGATCGTGGCGGTGGTCGTCTATCGCTTCGTGCCGCCGCCGGTCACGCCGCTGATGCTGATTCGGGCCGCCGAGGGCAAGGGTCTGGATCACCGTTGGCGCTCGATCCGGACCGTCGCGCCGGCCCTGCCCCGCGCCCTGATCGCCGCCGAGGACGCCCGGTTTTGCGAGCATTCCGGCTTTGATTTTGACGCCCTTCAGAAGGCCTACGCCAATAACGGGCGGGGCGGAAAGATTCGCGGCGGCTCGACCATCAGCCAGCAGACCGCCAAGAACGTCTTCCTGTGGCCCGGCCGTTCCTATGTTCGCAAGGGTCTGGAGGCCTGGTTCACGGTCCTGATCGAGACCATCTGGGGCAAGAAGCGGATCATGGAGGTCTATCTCAACAGCATTGAGTACGGCCCGGGCGTCTATGGGGCCGAGGCCGCGGCGCGACGCTATTTCGGCGTCGGGGCCGACAGGCTGACCACCGCCCAGGCGGCGCGCCTGGCGGCCATCCTGCCCAGCCCTCTGAAATGGAAGGCCGCCAAGCCGGGGCCCTATGTCAAGAAACGCAGCCGGCGGATCGGCGCGGCCTCGGGCACGGTGCGCCGCGAAGGCCTCGCCGCCTGCGTGGCCTGAGGAACCTCCTAATGTCCATCGCTCCCGGACCCACCCTGCAAACCGCCCGGTTGATCCTGCGGCCGATCGCCCAGCAGGATCTCGACGGCTGGGCGGAGCTGATGGGCGACGCCGAGGCGGCCCGGTTCATCGGCGGCCAGCAGTCGCGGCCCTCGGCCTGGCGCGGCATGGCGTCCATGGCGGGGTCCTGGGCCCTGAACGGCTTTGGGATGTTCTCGCTGATCGAAAAGGACACCGGCCGCTGGATCGGGCGGGCGGGTCCCTGGCGGCCGGAAGGCTGGCCTGGGACCGAGGTCGGATGGAGTTTGCTGCGGACAGCCTGGGGCAAGGGCTATGCGGTCGAGGCGGCGGAGGCGGCCATGGACTGGGCGTTCGACGCCCTGGACTGGACGCGGATCATCCACTGTATCGACCCGGCCAACCTGCCGTCCCAGAAGGTCGCCCAACGCCTCGGCTCGACGTTGCTGGGGCCCGGCCGCATGCCGGACCCGTTCTCGGACCTGCCGATCGAACTCTGGGGCCAGACGCGCGACCAGTGGCGCGCGCGGCCGCGCTAGGCCCGACCGCGGCTAGATCCGGTTGTAGGGATAGCGGTCGCGGATGACCCGCAGGAAGAATCGGCCCTTGGACGGCGCGCGTTCGAAGGCGTCTCGGACCCGAGGCGGAACCCCGACATAGACATATTCGTCGCCGTCGCTGAACGTGACGAACAGCTTGCCATGCTCCGGCTGGTAGTCGAATGCGCGGATGGCGGTGGACTGGATCTGCATCGCTTCCGGTCTCCGTTGGGGTGAAACGATAAACCGTCGTCGACCATGGCGGTTCCCCAGCTGAAGGTTATGCGACACTCTCCGGCTCAAGGCGATGCGATCCGCAATCGCCGTTTCGGGGATGAATCCATGCAACCGCACAATCTGGTGGCGCTCGTCACGCTACTGTCTCTGATCCTCCTGGTCTGGACCATCATGCGGGTCGGCGGAGCCCGCGCCCGCTTCGGCGTCGAGGCGCCGGCCACCACCGGCCACCCCGAGTTCGAGCGGCATTTCCGGGTCCAGATGAACACCGTGGAAGGCCTGATGGTCTATCTGCCGTCGCTCTGGCTGTTCGCGCTCTACTGGACCGATCTGGTGGCCGCCGTCCTGGGTCTGGTCTGGATCGCGGGCCGGCTGATCTACACCCTGGCCTATGTCAAGGATCCCAAGACCCGTTCCATGGGCTTCGGCATTCAGGGCCTGGCGACCATCGTCCTGCTGCTGGGCGCCCTGATCGGCGTCATTCGCGCCCTGATGATCACCGGCGGCGCCTGACCGCTTGCGAGGGGCAGGGCGGCGGCCTAGCTAGGCCGCATGTCCCTGCCCGTCGATCCCGCCCGCTACAGCGCCTTCCTGGTGACCATGTTCGTGATGGCCATCACGCCCGGGCCGGCCAACCTGTTCGCGATCGCCACCGGGGTGGCCAAGGGCAAGGGCGCCGCCCTTCTGGGCGTAGCGGGCATGAACGCCGCCACCCTGATCTGGTTTCTCGCGGCAGCCCTGGGCCTGGGCGCCCTTATCCTGGCCTTCCCCCAGTTTTTCCATGTCCTGGCCCTGCTGGGGGCGGCCTATGTGGCTTGGCTGGGGGTCAAGTCGATCCTGTCGGGGATCCAGGGTCAGGCGGGCGAGGACCACGCGGTCTCGCGCCAGGGCAAGTCGGCCCTGATCGACGGATTCACCGTCCAGATCGCCAATCCCAAGGCCCTGTTGTTCTTCACCGCCGTGCTGCCGCCCTTCATCGACGTCCAGCGCCCCCTGGTCCCGCAACTGACGATGTTCGCCGTCGCCACCATCGGCATGGACCTGATCAGCATGAGCGCCTACGGCCTGGGCGGAGCGGCCCTGGCCAACCGGATGGCCGAGCCGCGTTTCCGGCGCGGCTTTTCCTTTGCGGTCGGCGCCCTGTTGATCACCGCCGCCGGACTGATCATCAGCCGCGCCTGAGCCGGGCTCGCCTGACCGCCGAATAGACTTGGCGCTGGGCTCGGTGGGAGTCAGTATTCAAGACGACTGACTTTAGGAGGATCGCGTTGATGATCGTCAAGAAGGCCGCGCTCGCCGCGGCGCTCGCATTCGCCGTCGGTCTGACGGCCTGCGCCACCGCCACGCCCTATCAGCCCAATATTCGCGGCCAGCAGGTTTCGGGCGGCTTTTCCGAAACACGCCTTGAAGCCGACCGCTATCGGGTGACCTTCGCCGGCAACAGCCTGACTTCGCGCGAAACCGTCGAGCGCTATCTGCTGTATCGCGCCGCCGAGGTCACGGTGCAGCAGGGCTATGACTGGTTCGAGACCGCCGACCGGCGCACCGAGCGCACGGCCCGCACGGTGATCGATCCCGATCCCTTCGCTCGCCCGGGCTTCGGCTACGGCTATCCCTACGGCGCGTGGCGTCCCGCTTGGCGCTATTATGGTCCCCGCTACGGCGGCTGGCGCGCCTGGGACCCGTTCTGGGGCGACCCCTTCTTCGCTGATCGCGGCCAGGTCCGTACGATCGAGAAGTTCGAGGCCAGCGCCGAGATCGTCCTGCACAAGGGCCGCAAGCCCGAGGGAGACGTGCGGGCCTTTGACGCCCGCGAGATCATGATCAATCTGGGCCCGACCATTCAGCGGCCGGCGGGGTAGAACGCTCCCTTCCCCCTTGATGGGGGAAGGGCCGGGGATGGGGGTGACGCGGCGGTTCAACCGGCAAACGCCCTATCACCCCCACCCAACCCTCCCCCATCAAGGGGGAGGGCTTCCCGTTGTGCTTAGCGCGGCGCCATGCGGATGCCGCCGTCGAGACGCACGTCCTCGCCGTTGAAATAGCCGTTGGTGATCATGGTCAGGGCCAGTTGGGCGTATTCTTCCGGCAGGCCGAGGCGCTTGGGGAAGGGGACGCTGGCGGCCAGGCCGGCCTTCACGGCTTCGGGAGCGTTGTTCATCAGCGGGGTGTTGAAGATGCCCGGCAGGATGCAGTTGACGCGGATGCCTTCGCTCATCAGGTCGCGGGCGATCGGCAGGGTCATGCCGACGACGCCGCCCTTGGAGGCCGAATAGGCCGCCTGGCCCATCTGGCCGTCCTCGGCCGCGACGCTGGCGGTGTTGACGATCGCGCCGCGCTCGCCGTCGACGCCCGGCTCGAGATCCAGCATGCCCTTGGCCGACTTGGCGATGCAGCGGAAGGTGCCGACCAGGTTGATCTGGATGATGCGGTCGAAGGCGTCGAGCGGGAAGTGCTTGGTCTCGCCGGTGGCCTTGTCGCGGCCGGCGGTCTTGGCGGCGTTGCCGGTGCCGGCGCAGTTGACCAGGATCCGCTCCTGGCCGTGGGCGGCGCGGGCCTTTTCGAAGCCGGCGTCGACATCGGCGTCGGAGGTGACATTGACCTTGCAGAACACGCCGCCGATTTCCTTGGCGACTTCCTCGCCGCGGGCCTCGTTCATGTCGAACAGGGCGACCTTGACGCCCTGGGCGGCCAGGGCGCGGGCGGTGGCTTCGCCGAGGCCCGAAGCGCCTCCGGTGACGACGGCGGCGACGGTGTTGTCGAGTTTCATGGACGTTTCCCCAAGCTGTGCGTTTAATTGGATGTTGAGGAGCGGTTTAAACCCATGAGCGTCAAGGCTGAACCATCCCCCGACGTCAACGACGTCCTGGATCCGAAAAAGGCCCTGGTTCCGTCGGTGGTCAAGGTCAACGAGCAGCGCGTGGCGCGCGGCTTCTGGCCCAAGATCCGCAAGGTCGCCAGCCAGGTTCCGTTCGCGCCGACGCCCTGTCGCTGTGGTGGTGCGCGCGCGACCCGACCACGCCCACCGCCGCCAAGGGCATGGTGATGGCGGCCCTGGCCTATTTCGTGCTGCCGACCGACGCCATTCCCGACGTCCTGCCGGTGCTGGGCTTTACCGATGACGCCCGTCATCGCCGCCCTGATCGCCATCGTCGGCAAGAACCTTAAGTCCCGACACAAGGAAGCCGCCAAGGCCTTCCTGGCCAAGCTCGGCGCGAGTGAGTGACGACTGAGGGCGGCCCGCAGGTCGCCTTTCCGGCGACCTGAACGCCGGAACCATCACCCGCACCATGGGTTTGGCGATGACGACCTTAGGGCGTCATCGGGAGCACCAGAACATGGCTACGGGCAAGGACGGCTTCACCACGACGGTGGGCCAGGGCGGCGAAACCCATCAGCAGGTTCCCGAGAAGGGGCCCCATGCCGCCGAAGGCCACCTGACCACCAACCAGGGCATCCGGGTTGCCGACAACCAGAACCAGTTGAAGAGCGGCGAACGCGGCCCGGTGCTGCTGGAGGACTTTGTTCTTCGCGAAAAGATCTTCCACTTCGATCACGAGCGCATTCCCGAACGCATCGTCCATGCGCGCGGCACGGCGGCGCACGGCTATTTTGAGCTCTATGAGTCGCTGGCCGACCTGACCAAGGCCGATCTCTTCCAGCGGGCCGGCGAGAAGACACCGCTGTTCACGCGGTTCTCGACCGTGGCCGGCGGCGCGGGCAGCGTCGACACCCCCGCGACGTGCGCGGCTTCGCGGTGAAGTTCTATACCAAAGAGGGAAATTGGGACCTCGTCGGCAACAATATCCCGGTGTTCTTCATCCAGGACGCCATCAAGTTCCCCGACCTGATCCACTCGGTGAAGATGGAGGCTGATCGCGGCTTTCCCCAGGCCGCCAGCGCCCATGACACCTTCTGGGATTTCATCAGCCTGATGCCGGAATCGACCCACATGATTATGTGGGCCATGAGCGACCGGACCATTCCGCGCTCGCTGCGCACCATGGAAGGCTTTGGCGTCCACACCTTCCGGTTCGTCAATGCGGCCGGCAAGTCGACCTTCGTCAAGTTCCACTGGAAGCCCAAGCAGGGCGTGGCCTTGACCCTCTGGGACGAGGCGGTCAAGCTGGCCGGCGCGGATCCGGACTTCCAGCGCCGCGATCTGTTCGAGGCCATCCAGCGCGGCGACTTCCCCGAATGGGAGCTGGGCATCCAGGCCTTCGACCAGGCCTTCGCCGATAGTCTCCCCTTCGACGTACTCGACCCGACCAAGCTGATCCCCGAGGAGGTGCTGCCGATCCGCATGATCGGCCGCATGGTGCTGGACCGCTATCCGGACAACTTCTTCGCCGAGACCGAGCAGGTCGCCTATTGCCCCGCCAATGTGCCGCCGGGGGTCGACTTCACCAATGACCCGCTGCTGCAGGGCCGACTGTTCTCCTATCTCGACACCCAGAAAAGCCGACTGGGCACCGCCAATTTCCACCAGTTGCCGATCAACGCGCCCAAGTGCCCGGTGATGAACTTCCAGCGCGACGGCCAGATGCAGATGGCCGTGCCCAAGGGCCGCGCCAATTACGAGCCCAACAGCCTGGCCGAGACGGCGGGCGAGGACGGCGGCCCGCGTGAGTGCCCGATGACCGGCTTCACGACCTTCCCGTCAGCCGACGTCGAGAACGAGCAGGGCGACAAGCTGCGCATACGCCCTGAGAGCTTCGCCGATCACTACAGCCAGGCGCGGCTGTTCTTCCGCTCGCTTGATCCCGCCGAACAGGCCCACCTGGCCTCGGCCATCGTCTTCGAGCTGTCCAAGGTCAGCATCGCGGCGGTGCGGACCCGGATGATGGCCAACCTGGTCAATGTCGATCCAGACCTCGCCAAGCGGGTCGGGGCCGGCCTGAACATGGACGTGCCCAAGGCCTCGAAAAGCGCGGTTCCCGTCCAGGACCTAGACCTGTCGCCGGCCCTGCGGGTCGTCAACGGTCCGCGCGCGCCTCAGGATATCAAGGGCCATGTCATCGGCATCCTCGTGGCGGACGGCTCCGATGCGACGGCGGTCGCCAAGCTCAAGGCGGCGATCAAGAGGGCCGGGGCCGTGGCCAAGGTCATCGCGCCGAAGATCGGCGGGGCAAAGGGCGCGGACGGGACCCTGATCCCGGCCGACGGCCAGCTGGCCGGCACGCCTTCGGTGACGGTGGACGCCATCGCCCTGGTCCTGTCCGACACCGGCTGCGCGGCCCTGCTGAAGGAAGCCGCCGCCGTCCAGTTCGTGATGGACGCCTTTGGCCACCTCAAGGCGATCGGGGCCACCGACGCCGCCAAGCTGTTGCTGGACAAGGCTGGGGTTGAGCCGGACGAAGGCGTCGTGGGCCTGGGCTCGGAGTTCATCGCGGCGGCGGCGCTGCGGTTCTGGGATCGGGAGCCGAAGGTGCGGATGCTGGCCTAGCCCCTAAACCTTGTCATCCCGGACGCGCCCTGGCGCGATCCGGGACCCAGGGGCCGGCGCAATGCAGTGACCCCTGGGTCCCGGTGCTCCGCTTCGCTACGGCCGGGATGACAAGTAAGGGCCTCATCCCAGCAAATGACCCTTCCACGCCGCCCGCAGCACCGTCTTGTCGTTCTTGCCGGTGGCGGTGAGCGGCACGGGGGCGAAGACCACGTCGTCGTGGGTCCACCATTTTGCCAAGTAGGCCTCAAGCCAGTGCGGTCAGGACTCACGATCGAGGGTGACCCGCCTTTGTCGTGCGGTAGCCAACTCAAGTGAGCTATTCGGTGTCGAACCGATACGCGCCCTGGTCGCGGAACCAAGTCGTTGCCGGCTCGGGGCCGAGCCGGATGAGCTCCAACTTGGCGGGAGTTGTGCAGAACGGCACGCCCACGCCGTCGATGGGGCGCTCCCCCTCGAAGGCGCGCTGCACCGCGATGACGCGACAATTGCGCAGTTGAACGATCAAGGTCTCATAGGACGGCGCCAGCAGCCCTTTCAGGCCGAGCCCGTTCCAGGCTGGACAGGTCTTGGCGACCTCGGCCTTGAGGCCTTCAAGTCCCGACAGGCTGAACTCAATGCCGAGGAAATCTGGATGCGGCTCATAGATGCAGACGAGGTCGGCATCCTTGCGGGTAACCACGGGCGACTCGTAGAGAGCGATATCCTTGGGCAGGCGCAGATCATCAATCGGTACGCACCCCGTAGTCAGGCCGCAACACAGAACGATCAAGGCGAGTGCTCGTCTCATCCCAGCAAGTGATCCTTCCAGGCCGCTCGCAGCACCTTCTTGTCGATCTTGCCGGTCGCGGTGAGAGGCACAGCCGCGAAGACCACGTCGTCTGGGGTCCACCACTTGACGATGTGCGGGGCCAGGAAGGCCAGGACCGCGGCCTTGTCGAGGTCCGCCCCCTCATGGGTCTCGATGACCAGCAGGGGACGTTCTTCCCACTTGGGATGGGCCACGCCGATCACGGCGGCGATCCTCACGCCGGGGCAGCCGACCGCGACGTTTTCCAGGTCGATCGAGCTGATCCATTCGCCGCCCGACTTGATGACGTCCTTCTGGCGATCGGTGATGCGCATGAAGCCGTGCGCGTCGAGGGTGGCGATGTCGCCGGTATCGAACCAGCCGTCGTCCTGGGCGGCGTCATGGTCCTGGCGGAAATAGCGCTTCACCACCCAGGGGCCGCGCACCTTGAGCGCGCCGGAGGTCTCGCCGTCGCGCGGCGCGTCGGTCCCGTCATCGGCCTCGACCTTGAGCTCGATCCCGAACTGCAGCCGGCCCTGACGGGTCCAGATCGCCTCGTCCATCGCCTCTTCGCCCAGGGCCGCCAGGGCCGGGGTCGGGGTGGCGACCACGCCGATCGGGCAGGTCTCGGTCATGCCCCAGATCTGCAGGACGCTGACGCCGTAGAGCCGCTTGAAGGTCTCGGCCATGGCCCGCGGCACGGCGCTGCCGCCGATCACCACCCTCTGCAGGGTGTCCGGCCGCTGGCCGGTCTTTTCCAGCCAGTCCAGATACATGGTCCAGATGGTCGGGACGCCGCCGGTGAAGGTGACGCC
>NZ_PEGG01000147.1 GCF_002737765.1 Caulobacter sp. B11
CCTGGTCGGCGCGGCCGCCTACTGGCCCTGCAGAGCATCGCGGCGGCCCGCGCCTTGTGGCAATGGATCCGCCAACCCTATCGCTGGGACAAGACCTCCCACGCGCCTCGCCCTTTACGGCCCTTGCCCGGAGCGCGTATGGCGAAGTGATGAAGCCGACCATCGCGCCCGCCCCATCGTCATGGCCACCACCGGGTGGGCCGACTACGCCCTGCTCGACAGCGGAAATGGCCGCAAGCTTGAACGCTACGGCCGCTACACCGTGGTGCGGCCCGAGCCGCAGTGCTTCTGGGCCCCACGCCTGCCGGCCCAGGCCTGGGACGAGGCCGACGCGGTGTTCGACCCCAGCGACGAGGACGAGGCCGGTCGCTGGCGGTTCAAGGGCAAGCCGATCGAGAAATTTCCCCTGGCCTGGGGCGAGGTGAAGTTCCACGGCCAGTTCACACCCTTTCGCCACCTGGCCTTCTTCCCGGAACAGGCCGCCAACTGGGCCTGGCAGGACGCCCGGGTCCGCGCCTTCGCCAAGACCTCAGGACGTCAGCCCAAGATCCTGAATCTGTTCGGCTATACCGGCGTGGCTTCGCTGGTCTGCGCCGCCGCCGGGGCCGCCGTCACCCATGTCGACGCCTCCAAGAAGTCGGTCGGCTACGCCCGTGAGAACGCCGCCTTCGCCGGCCTGGCCGAGAAGCCGATCCGCTGGATCGTCGAGGACGCCCGCCGGTTCGTGCCCGCGAGGTCCGGCGCGGCAGCGCCTATGACGGCATCATCCTGGACCCGCCCAAGTTCGGACGCGGCGCCGATGGCGAGGTCTGGCGCCTGTTCGAGGACCTGGCCGTCCTGACCCGCGACTGCGCCCAGCTGCTGTCCGACGACGCGTCGTTCCTGCTGATGAACGCCTATGCCGCCCGGGTCTCGGGCGCGGCCCTGTCCGGCCTTCTGGCCCAGGAGCTGAGCGAGCGCGGCGGAGTCATCGACTGGGGCGAGCTGTCCCTGGTCGAGCAACAGGGCGACCGCCAGATCGGCCTGTCGTTCTTCGCCCGCTGGTCCGGCCAAGGATGATGACCATGAACGCCCCCCTGCAGACCAAGGCCGTCACCTCGCTGTCCAACGCCACGGTCAAGGCCGTGCGCGCCCTGCACATGCGCAAGGAGCGCGAGGAGAGCGGCCTGTTCCTGGCCGAGGGCCTGAAGATCGTCATCGAGGCGATCGATTGCGGCCACGCCCCGAAGATCCTGATGTTCGGCCGTGACGCCGCCGATCACCCCATGCTGCAGAAAGCCGCCCAGGCCTGCCTGAAGGCGGGCGGCGAAGTCATTGAGGTCAATCGTGAAATCCTCGAGAAGGTTTCGCGCCGCGACAACCCCCAGGCGGTGGTCGGGGTGTTCCGCCAGGTGTTCACGCCGCTCGACGCCATCGTGCCGCAAAGCGCGCCCTGCTGGGTGGCCCTGCAGGCTGTCCGCGACCCCGGCAACCTCGGCACCGTGATCCGCACCGCCGACGCGGCCGGCTGCGGCGGGGTGATCTTGGTCGGCGACTGCGTCGATCCCTATTCGGTCGAGGGGGTGCGGGCGACCATGGGCTCGATCTTCGCGGTGCAGATCGCCAAGGCCACCGTCGCCGAGTTCCTGGCCTGGCGGCAATCCTGGCCCGGCAGCGTGGTCGGCACCCTGCTGACCGCGACCGTCGACCACAAGAGCGCCGACTATGTGAAGCCGGCCCTGATCCTGATGGGCAACGAACAGCAGGGCCTGCCGCCGGAACTGGCCGCCGCCTGCGACGTCAACGTCAAGATCCCGATGCGCGGCCGGGCCGACAGCCTCAACCTGTCGGTGGCCACGGGGATCATGATCTATACGGTGACCGGCTAGCCCCGCCGAACTAGCCTTCCAGCTTCACCGACCTCAGGCGCAGGGCGTTGCCGATCACGCTGACCGAGGACAGCGACATGGCCAGGGCGGCGATGGCCGGCGACAGCAGCCAGCCGAGGCTGGGATAGAGCACGCCGGCGGCGATCGGGATGCCGGCGATGTTGTAGGCGAAGGCGAAGACCAGGTTCTGGCGGATGTTGCGCATTACCGCCCGCGACAGCCGCCGGGCCCGCACGATCCCCTGCAGATCGCCCTGCAGCAGGGTCACGCCGGCGCTCTCGATGGCGACGTCGGCCCCCGCCCCCATGGCGATGCCCACCTCGGCGGCGGCCAGGGCCGGGGCGTCATTGACCCCGTCGCCGGCCATGGCCACCGACCGGCCCTCGGCCCTTAGCCGGTTGACCACCTTGGCCTTGTCCTCCGGCAGCACCTCAGCCTCGACCTCGTCGATGCCCAGGCGGGCGGCGACGGTCAGGGCGGTGGCGCGGTTGTCGCCGGTCAGCATGACCAGCCTCACCCCGTCGGCCTTGAGGGCGCGAACCGCCTCGGCCGTCGTGGCCTTGATCGGATCGGCGACGCCCAGCAAGCCGGCCAGAGCGCCGTCGACCGCCACGAACAGGGTCGTGGCCCCGTCCTGGCGCAGGGCCGCGGTTTCGGTCTCAAGGGATGACAGGTCCACGCCCATCTCGGCCATCAGTCGCGACCCGCCGACCGCGATCCGCTTGCCGTCGACCCGGCCGATGACGCCCTTGCCGACCGGCGAGTCGAACTCGGACGCCTCCGAAAGACCCAGTCCGCGATCCTTGGCCGCCCGCAGGATGGCGTCGGCCAGGGGATGTTCGCTGCCGCGCTCGAGGCTGGCGGCCAGGCGCAGAAGCTCACCTTCCTCAAACCCGGCGACAGGGACGATCCGGGTGACCGCCGGCCGCCCCTCGGTCAGGGTGCCGGTCTTGTCGATGACCAGGGTGTCGATCTTTTCGAGCCGTTCGAGCGCCTCGGCGTTCTTGATCAGGACCCCGGCCTGGGCCCCGCGACCGACCCCCGACCATGATCGACATCGGCGTGGCCAGGCCCAGCGGCGCAGGGACAGGCGATGATCAGCACCGACACCCCCGCCACCAGGGCGTAGGCCAGACGCGGTTCGGGGCCGACCAGGCCCCAGACCGCCGCGCGCGCAGAGCAGGGCCGCGCCGATCACGGCCGGCACGAACCAGGCGGCGACCCGGTCGGCCATGCGCTGGATCGGGGCCCGGCTGCGCTGGGCCTCGGCGACCATCTGGACGATGCGGGCCAGCAGGGCTCGGCCCCGACCTTTTCGGCCCGCATGATGAACGAGCCGGTCTTGTTGAGCGAGCCGGCGATCACCTTGGCGCCGGCCTCCTTGGTCACGGGCATGGACTCGCCGGTGACCAGGGATTCATCGATCGACACCCGGCCCTCCGTGACCTCGCCGTCCACCGGGACCTTTTCACCCGGCCGCACGCGCAGCCGGTCACCGACCGTCACGCGGTCCAGGGTGACCTCTTCATCCTGACCTTCGGCGGATGCCGCCGGGCGGTCTTGGGGGCGAGGTCCAGCAGGGCCGCGATG
>NZ_PEGG01000148.1 GCF_002737765.1 Caulobacter sp. B11
GGCCCTTCTTGGCGGTGTTCTCGTAGTTCTTGCGGATGGTGGCGACGCCGCGATCCAGGTTCTCCTGCTTCATCTCGATGATCGTCACCGGGATGCCGGCGTTGAGAAGTTCATCGAGATGCCGCCGCCCATGGTGCCGGCGCCGATGACGCCGACCTTCTTGACGGGGATGATGGCGGTGTCGTCCGGCACGTCGGAATCTTGGCGGCCTGGCGTTCGGCGAAGAACACGTGGCGCTGGGCGGCCGACTGGCTGCCGCTCATCAGCTCCATGAACAGCTTGCGTTCAGCCTTCAGACCCTCGTCGAAGGGCAGGTTCACCGCCGCCTCGATGCACTTGATGTTGTTTTCCGGAGCCATGAAGCCGCGGAACTTCTTAGCGTTGGCGGCGCGGAACGCGGCGAAGATCTCGGGCTTGCCGCGGGCGGCTTCGACCTTGGCGTTCAGTTCGCGAACCTTGGCCAGGGGGCGTTTCTCGGAGAGCACCTTCTTGGCGAACTCGATCGCGCCGGCGCGGAGGTTACCCTCCTCGACCAGCTCGTCGAACAGGCCCATGGCCAGGGCGGCCTTGGCCGGCACGTGCTGGCCGCTGGTGACCATCTCGAGCGCCTTCTCGACGCCGACGATGCGCGGCAGGCGCTGGGTGCCGCCGGCCCCCGGCAGCAGGCCGATATTCACTTCGGGCAGACCGCCCTTGGCCGAGGGCACGGCGACGCGATAGTGCGCCACCAGGGCCACTTCGAGGCCGCCGCCCAGCACCGTGCCGTGGATCGCGGCGATCACCGGCTTGGGCGAGTTTTCGATGGTGTTCTGGACGTCCTGCAGGGACGGGCCGGTCATGGCCTTGCCGAACTCGGTGATGTCGGCCCCGGCGATGAAGGTCTTGCCCTCGCAGATCAGCACGATGGCCTTGACGGCCGGATCGGCGATGGCGGCGTCGAAGGCCTTGGCCAGGCCATCGCGGACGGCGGCCGACAGCGCGTTGACCGGCGGCGAATTCAGC
Organism: Caulobacter sp. B11; assembly: GCF_002737765.1. GTDB lineage: Bacteria > Pseudomonadota > Alphaproteobacteria > Caulobacterales > Caulobacteraceae > Caulobacter. The sequence goes on from NZ_PEGG01000148.1 coordinate 1,003, forward strand.
GTGACGACGCCGATGTCGCCTTCAACGGTTAGATCTGTGACGGCGTTGATCGCGGTCATGGCGGTTCCACCCCTGCTCTTTGTGTTTGAACGGTTGTTTGAAGCGACCCTGCACGACCCCGCGCGCGAGGTCCAGACCCTGAGCGGGCGCAGATTATCCAGCCGCCGGCTGTTGACGCGGCAATCATCATACTAGACCTTCGAAACAGTTGTTTCGAGTGAGGCCAAACCAGCGTTATTGGGGCTGGACATCAACCCAAGCCTTTAATTAGGCTGCTATATCTCGGCCTTCTCGTCTAGGGCGTGCGCTGAGGAACGGGGCTTTGGGCGCGACTTGCATGCGTGCCCATTATTCGAAGCCTTGCTCGTCACGCGAACGCGATGCGCCGGCCTGGCGTATCGACTTTGCTGAAAACGACTTCGGCGCGGGGGCTCGCCCCCGCGCCGCTTTTCCGGTCGGCCGATGCGTCTTCCGTTGAGGAAAAGCCTCAGGCGGCGCTTTCCGTGAAGGCCGAATAGACCAGGGTCCGCAGTTCGCGCCGGATCGGATAGGCGCTGGACGGGGTCAGCTGGGTCATGAACACCACGGCCAGATCCTCGACCGGGTCGATCCAGAAGGCGGTCGAGGCCATGCCGCCCCAGAAGTACTCGCCCAGGGAGCCAGTGTTCTTGGTGCGGGCCTGGTCGATGGTCATGGCGAAGCCGAGGCCAAAGCCCAGCCCCTCGAACACCGCCTCGCTGAACAGCGACTGGGACATCTCGACCAGTTCCTTGCCGCCCGGCAGATGGTTCATGGTCATCAGCTTGAGGGTCTTGGGGCTGACGATCCGGGCCCCGTCCAGCTCGCCGCCGTTCAGCAGCATGCGGCAGAAGCGCATATAGTCGTCGGCGGTCGAGACCAGGCCGCCGCCGCCGGACTTCACGGCCGGATCGCTCAGATAGCGACTGGTGGTCGGGTCATCGAGCAGCTTGACCGCGCCGGTCGGGGTCAGGGTGTAGCAGGCGGTGAAGCGGGCCCGCTCGCTCTCCGGCACGAAGAAGCCGGTGTCGACCATCTTCAGCGGCTCGAAGATCCGCGTCTTGAGGAACTGGTCGAACGGCAGGCCCGAAATCGCCTGCACCAGATAGCCCAGCACATCGGTGGCGACCGAATAGTTCCAGGCGGTGCCGGGCGAGAACTCCAGGGGCAACGTGCCCAGGGTTTCGACAAAGGTATCCAGCCCGCCCTCGCTGTCGACGCCGTCCAGCTTCAGCTTGCGATAGGCCGCATCGATATTGGAGCGCTGCTGGAAGCCATAGGTCAGGCCGGCGGTGTGGCGCAGCAGGTCGATCATGCGCATCGGCTCGTCGACGCGCTTGGTCAGAAAGGCCCCGGCCACACCGGCCTGGAAGACGCCGATGTCGCGCCAGGCGGGAATGAAGCGGTGCACCGGATCGTCCAGCGACACCTTGCCCTCTTCGACCAGCATCATGAAGGCGATCGAGGTGATCGGCTTGGTCATCGAATAGATGCGGAACAGACTATCGGCCTTCAACGGCGTCCCGCGCTCGATATCGGCGCTGCCGAGGATCGAGGTGTGGGCCAGTTGGCCGCGTCGCCAGACCTGGGTCAGGGCGCAGGGCAACTTGCCGGTGTCGATGTATTTTTCCTGGATGAAGGCGTCGATGCGCTTCAGGCGTTCCGACGACAGTCCAACAGCTTCCGGCGTACTCAAGGCGGCGTCTCTCCTCAATGTCGCCCTGCCTCTGGCGTGGCGATCGTGTTGGCGCGGTTCGAGGCGGCGGTATGCCGAAACGTAAACTTTACCCGAGCCTGCGCATATCAATTGAAAACGAGGGAACACCGATGGGCAAGCGATTGCACGTCCAGCCGCCCAGTAAGATCGATGTCGAGGCCGCCGACTGGTTCTTCCAGAGCAGTCTGGACATGTTCGTGGTGTTGGAGAACGACGGCGTCGCTCGGGTCAATCCCGCCTGGACCACCCTCACCGGCTGGAGCGCCGAGGAAACCCTCGGCCGACCGATCCGGGACTTCTTTCACCTGCACGACACCGAGGTGATCCAGGGCATCGGCCGGGCCCTGCGGGCCGACGGCAGCGCGCGATCCGACCATCGCCTGGCCCGCAAGGGCGGCGGCTGGCTGTGGGTTCGATCCCAGACCAAGATGCTGGAAAACGAGGCCCTGCTGATCGTCTTCCAGGATTTCAGCGAAGAGCGGGCCCGCGAGATCGCCCGCCAGCAGACAGAACGCGCCAATGAGCTGCTGCGCAGCGCGGCGGGGGTCTATGTCTGGCGCTTCAACGCCCGCAAGAGCGTCTACGTCTTCGACCAGGACATTCCCACCCCGTCATCGCCGCGGGGCGGCGCGCGCACCATGACGATGCAGGAAATGACCCAGTCGATCCATGTCGACGATCGCGAACGGGTCTGGACCGCCTTCTCGCGCAGCCTCAGTCACGGCGACCACTGCGTGGAGACCTATCGCTACCACCAGCCCGACACTGATCGCCTGGTCTGGATGCGCGCCGCCTGGCGGGGGGTGCGAGGCCCGAGTTCCGGCGCCTATGACGTGATCGGCATCAGCCAGGACATCAACGAATTGGTCAACGTCCGCGACTCGGCCCTGCAGGCGGCCGAGGCCAAGGCCCAGTTCCTGGCCAATATGAGCCACGAGATCCGCACGCCGATGAATGGCGTGCTGGGCGTGATGCACCTGCTCAAGCGCGAGACGCTTTCGGAGGATGGGCGGCAGCTTCTCGAGGAAGCCCTGGGGTGCGGGGCCATGCTGGCCGAGCTGCTCAATGATATCGTCGATTTCTCGAAGATCGACGCCGGGAAGCTGGAGCTGCATCCCGAAGCCATCGACCCGGCCGCGGTGCTGAACGGCGTGGCCGACCTCCTGCGCCCCCAGGCCCAGCAACGGGGTCTCTATCTGCGGGTGGTCGCCGACCCCGATATCGGCTGGGTCACCGCCGATCCGGTACGGTTGCGGCAGGTGCTGTTCAACCTGCTCGGCAACGCCAGTAAGTTCACCCTGGAGGGCGGTGTCGAGGCGCGGCTGAGCGCCACCCCCTCGCCCACCGGTCAAAGCCTGCGATTTGAGATCCAGGACACCGGGGTGGGCATTTCACAGGCCGCGGCGCAGGGCCTGTTCGAACGCTTCAGCCAGGGCGACGGCTCGACCACCCGGCGCTTCGGCGGCGCGGGGCTTGGCCTGGCCATCACCCAGCGGCTCGCCGAACTGATGAACGGCAAGACCGGCTTCAGCAGCGAGGAAGGCGTCGGCTCGACCTTCTGGCTCGAGATCGACTGCGCGCGGGCCGACGAGCAATCGGCGACCGAGGATCAAATAGACGCGCCGATCCTGGCGGGGTTGTCGGTGCTGATCGTCGAGGACAACCCGACCAACCGCCTGATCGCCGGCCGCATGCTGAGCGCCCTGGGCGCCGAGGTCGAGACCGCCGAAGACGGCCTGGCGGGCGTCGAGGCCGCCCAGCGCGGCTATGATCTGATCTTCATGGACATCCAGATGCCTGGCCTCGACGGGCTTGAGGCGACTCGTCGCATTCGCGCCCTGGGCAACGGCGCGGCCGAGGCGCCGATCATCGCCATGACCGCCAACGCCCTGGCGCATCAGCAGGCGGCCTATCTGGCGGCGGGCATGAACGCCGCGGTCGCCAAGCCCCTGTCGCCCCAGGCCTTGGTGCAGACCATCACCGCGGTGCTCGGCACGCGGGCGCCGGGCGCGCGCCAGGCCTGCTGAGCGCCGAACCGGGTCGTTAATGTGATTACGACCGGAAATTTCTCGCCTAACGCCTTGCTGTCGCCATGCTCGCGCTTAGATTGGACTGAATAGTCCACTGCCGGATGAAGCTGGCGTGAAAAGGCTCCTTGGCATGGATGACGGTCGGATCGGCAATGCGTCCACCACGCGTTACGCGCTGAAGAAAGAGGCGATCCTCGGGGCGGCGACCGCGATCCTCAAC
>NZ_PEGG01000149.1 GCF_002737765.1 Caulobacter sp. B11
GCCCAGACCGCCGCCGTGGAGCTCCATCCCTGGAACTGCGAACCCTTCCATCCCGAGCAGCCCGGTCGGCTGGTGTTCGACCTTGACCCGGCCCCGGACGTGGCCTTCGACGCGGTCATCGCGGCCGCGCGGGAGATCCGCGATCGTCTCGAGGCCCTGGGCCTGGTCAGCTTCTGCAAGACCACTGGCGGCAAGGGTCTGCATGTGGTGACGCCGGTGCGGGCCAAGGGCGTCGACTGGCCCGCCGCCAAGGCCTTCGCCCGCGACGTCTGCAAGGCCATGGCCGCCGAGTCGCCCGACCGTTATCTGATCACCATGGCCAAGAAGGACCGCACGGGGCGGATCTTCCTGGACTATCTCCGCAATGACCGGATGGCGACGGCGGTGGCGCCGCTGTCGCCGCGCGGCCGGCCCGGGGCCCCGGTCTCCATGCCGCTTGCCTGGGGCCAGGTGAAAAAGGGCCTCGACCCCGCGCGATATACGGTGCGCACCATCCCCGCCCTCGTGAAGACGCTCACCGCCTGGGAGGACTATGGCGCCGGCGCGCGGCCCCTGGAGGTCGCGATCAAGCGGCTGGGCAGGGGCTGAAACCCGCGCCCCTGGGCGGCTTTCCTGGATCGGCATGCGCCTGGCCCATCGTCTCTCGAGGCCGTTCCCGTCCATCGGGTTCAGAGCGACCACTCGGCCTCCCCGGCGTCGAAAGACAAGGCGGCGCGGCGCCAACCTGTCCTTGCGATAGATATCCTGTTCATCTGGCCTATAGTGTCGGCGCCCCATATTGTAGGCGTGTCGGGAATTTCGGACGTCCGTGCGACGGGACCGACGCGCGGAGACCAGAACGACTTGGCCAATTTCCTTCATGAGGGTGATCTGCCCGACGGCGTCTTCGCCGGGGCGACCGCGATCGCCATCGATTCCGAGACCATGGGCCTGCGCCTGGGCCGCGATCCGCTGTGCGTCGTGCAGCTGTCGAGCGGCGACGGCGACGCGCACGTGGTGCGGCTGGACCGGGCCACCTATGACGCGCCCAATCTCAAGCGCCTGCTGACCGATCCGACGATCCTCAAGCTGTTCCATTTCGGGCGCTTTGATATCGCCATGTTCCTGCTGCACCTGGGGGTCATGACCGCCCCGGTATACTGCACCAAGATCGCCTCGAAGCTGGCCCGCACCTATACCGACCGCCACGGCCTCAAGGACGTGACCCGGGAACTGGTGGCCGTCGAGCTGTCGAAGGCGCAGCAAAGTTCAGACTGGGGCGCGGCGACCCTTACCCCCGAACAGGTGGCCTATGCCGCCTCCGACGTCCTGCACCTGCACGCCCTGCGCACTCGCCTGGACGCCATGCTGGTGCGCGAGGGCCGCATGGGCCTGGCCCAGGCCGCCTTCGACTATCTTCCCCACCGCGCGGCGCTGGACCTGGCGGGCTGGGAAGACGTCGACATCTTCGCGCATACCTGAGGGCTGGACCAATGAGCGCGACGGCCGCGGGCGACAGGGGCGCCTTTCAACGCGATTTGAGGCGCTGGCGACGGCGCTCGCATCTCGTGCGCCTGGCGCGGGTGGTGCTGCCGGCGACGATCATCGCGATCCTGGCCGGCGCCGGCGGCCAGGCCGCCTGGCGCAGCCTGACCGCCGGCGACCGCAAGCCCGACCAAGCCAAGGCCCAGATCCGGATGATCGCGCCGCGCTTCTATGGTCAGTCCAGCGACGGCCGCGCTTTCGTGATCACCGCCCGTTCGGCGGTGCGCGACGAGGTCGATCTCAAGCGCGTGTTCCTCGACACACCGACCCTGACCCTGGGCGTGGGCACCGAGGCGCCGACACGGCTCAACGCCAACCGCGGCGTCTACAACGAGACAACGCTGAAGCTGCAACTGATCGGCGATGTTCGGCTGGACGACGGCATGGGTTACCGCTTCGCGTCGGAGGAAGCCCTGGCCGACACCAAGACCGGGAACATCACGGGCGAAACCAGCCTGCAGGGCGAGGGTCCGATTGGACAGGTGCAATCCAAGGCCTACTCCGTATATGAGAGGGGCGATCGGATTGTGTTCCGGGGCGGCGTTCGCGCCCGTATCGACCGACAGCCGAGCGGCGACAGATGAGGACGTTATTGATGAAGCCTTGGATCGTGGCGGCGGCTTTGGCCCTGGGCCTGTCGGGCGGCGCGGCCTCCGCGCAGGCGGTCAGCGACTCCAGCGCGCCGGTCGACATCTCGGCTGACGAGAGCGAAGTGCTCAACAGCCAGTGCCTGAGCATCTGGCGGGGCAATGTCGAGGTGCTGCAGGACAAGACCCGCCTGCGCGCCAGCCGCATGACGGTCTATTACCAGAAACGTTCCGGCGACGGCGGCTGCAGCGCCACCGCCGACCGCATCGTCGCCGAGGGCAACGTGTTCTACGTCACCCAGGAGCAGGCGGTGCGCGGCGATATGGCGGTCTACCAGTACGCCGCCGACACCATCACCATCAGCGGGGATGTCGTCGCCGTCCAGGGCCAGGACGTGGTGCGCGGCGACCGCATGACCATCAAGGTGCGGACCAATGACGTGAAGATGGAATCCAACGCCAAGGGGCGCGGCAAGAGCGGCCGGGTGCGCGCGGTGATCTATCCCGACGCCAAGAAAAACGCCGCCGGCAAGCCCTAGACCATGGCCCAGATCCCCTCCGCCGGCGGTTCGGCCGCCGACAGCGACGGCCTGTTCGTCGATTCCATCGGCAAGTCGTTTGGCGACCGTCCGGTCGTCAAGAGCGTCTCCCTGCGCCTCAAGCGCGGCGAGGTCGCCGGGCTCCTGGGGCCCAACGGGGCGGGCAAGACCACCTGTTTCTACATGATCACCGGCCTGATCGGGGTCGACTACGGTTCGATCTATCTGGATGGCGAGGACATCACCAGCCAGCCCATGTTCCAGCGCGCCCGTCTGGGCGTCGGCTACCTGCCGCAGGAAGCCTCGATCTTCCGGGGCATGACGGTCGAGCAGAACGTGATGGCGGTGGTCGAGATGCGCCAGCCCAACGCCCGCCTGGCGCGCGAGGCGGTCAGCGGCATTCTTGAAGAGCTGCACATCACCCATATTCGTAAGTCGCCCGCCGTGGCGCTGTCGGGCGGCGAGCGGCGGCGGGTGGAAATCGCTCGCGCCCTGGCCAGCGAACCATCGTTCATGCTGCTGGACGAGCCCTTCGCCGGCATTGACCCCCTGGCGATCGCCGACATCCGCGAGGTCATCGGCTATCTGAAGGGCCGCGGCATCGGCATCCTGATCACCGACCATAATGTCCGCGAAACGCTCGACATCATCGATCGGGCCTCGATCATCCATGCCGGAGAAGTGCTGTTCGAGGGCTCGCCGAAGGAAATCGTCGATAATCCCGAAGTCCGCCGCGTCTATCTGGGCGACAGCTTCGCCGAGCGCACCTGACCGCGCCCTTATTCCGCAAGGAATCCTGAGCCGGATCGGACCGAACGTCGCACCGGCCCGCTTTTTGCAGGCGTTGGCTTGGCGTTAACCAGACTGCCCTTCAATGGCCATCGAAACATTGTTCGATTTGCCAGGAGGGCGCATTGGCGCTCAACCACCGACTGGAGCTTCGGCAAGGCCAGGGCCTTGTCATCACGCCGCAGCTGCAGCAGGCGATTAAGCTTCTGCAACTGTCGAACATCGAGCTGGACGCCTTCATTGAGGGCGAGCTCGAGCGTAACCCGCTGCTCCAACGCGATGACCGCGAGTCCGAAACCGAGCGCGAGGGCGAGCCCGAGCGTCCGACGGAAAATCTCGGCCTGGATTCGGTGTCCGACGCGGCCGCCAGCCGCGAGAATGACGCCCAGCCCGACGATGTCAGCCCCGGCGAACGCGCCACGGGGGACGGGGCCGAGGCCGAACAGGCCGGCGGCCAGATCGATTGGTCGCGGGCCGGCACGGGCGGCAGCTTCGAAAGCGACGAGGGCTATGAGCGGGCCCTCAGCCGCGACCTGACCCTGCGCGAGCATCTCTGCGAGCAGCTGAGCGTCGCCCGGCTCTCCCCGTCCCAGACGGTGGTGGCGGGCGTTCTGGTCGACGCCGTCGACGAGGGCGGCTATCTGCGCGTCGACCTCGAGGAGGTCGCCGAACGCCTGGGCTGCGACATCGGTTTCGTCGAAGGCGTTCTGGCCGTCCTACAGGGCTTCGAGCCGGTCGGGGTCTTCGCGCGCGACGTCCGCGAATGCCTGGCCCTGCAGCTCAAGGACCAGAACCGCTACGATCCCGCCATCGCCATCCTGCTGGACAATCTGGAACTTCTGGCCCGCCGGGATCTGCCGTCGCTGCGTCGCCTGTGCGGCGTCGACGACGAGGACCTGCGCGAGATGATCGCCGAGATCCGCGCCCTGACCCCGCGGCCCGGCGCGGCCTTCCACAGCGACCCGGCCCAGACCCTGGTTCCCGACGTCCATATCCGCGAGGGACTCGGCGGCATGTGGCACGTGGACCTGAACTCCGACACCCTGCCCAGGGTCCTGGTCGACCAGCGCTACCATGCCCGGGTCAGCAAGGGCGCGCGCAGCGACCAGGAAAAGACCTTCGTCTCCGACTGCTTCGCCAGCGCCAACTGGCTGGTCAAGAGCCTGGACCAGCGCGCCAAGACGATCCTCAAGGTCGCCAGCGAGATCGTTCGCCAGCAGGACGGCTTCCTGGCCTATGGCGTCGAGCATCTGCGCCCCCTGAACCTCAAGACCGTCGCCGACGCCATCGGCATGCACGAAAGCACCGTCAGCCGGGTCACTTCGAACAAGTATGTCTCGACCCCGCGCGGCGTCTTCGAGCTGAAATATTTCTTCACCGCCGCGATCCAGTCGTCGGAAGGCGGCGAGGCCCATTCGGCCGCCAGCGTGCGCCACAAGATCAAGGGCCTGGTCGAGGCCGAGAAGCGCGAGGCCGACGTCCACTCCGACGACGCGATCGTCGAGATCCTCAAGGTCGCCGGCGTCGATATCGCCCGCCGCACCGTGGCCAAGTATCGTGAAGCCTTGCGCATCCCCTCGTCGGTCGAGCGCCGGCGCCTGATCAAGGAGTCCTGCTGAGGCGATTTCGCCGCACCTGACATCAAAGGGGCGGAAAAAGGGTCTCTGCATCAAGGCTTTAGTGCGTGTACGGCGGCGAGGCCGCCGAAAATTTCGGCGTATCGGCCGCGGCGACATCATCGTGTCGCGAGCCAAGCGCCACTTGCTGCGTTATGGGGACGTAGCCGCGGGTTTCCAATGCCGATTGATAGTCTGTCCGATGTGATTGAAGGGTTTGGCGAGGACGCCCGGCCGACCCTGACGGTGGGCGAAATGCTGCTGGCGTTCGACAGCCGCGCCTTCGGGGCCATGCTGTTCATCTTCGGCCTGCTCAACACCCTGCCGCTGCCGCCCGGATCGTCGACCATCCTCAGCCTGCCGATCCTGTTGCTGGCCCCGCAGGTGGCCTGGGGCGCCAATGCGCCCTGGCTGCCGCGCCGCCTGGTCGAGCGGCCGATCAAGCGATCCGAGCTTCGCGGCCTGTTCCGCAAGCTGACGCCAATCGTCCGCTGGATGGAGCTGGTGACCCGTCCCCGCCTGGAAATCATGTTCGGCGCCCTGGGCGAGCGGATGGTCGGGGTGGTCTGCACCCTGCTGGCCATGGTGCTGGTTCTGCCCATCCCCCTGGGCAATCTTCTGCCCGGCGCGACCGTGGCTGTGCTGTCGTTGTCCCTATTGCAGCGCGACGGCTTGTTGGCCCTGCTTGGCTACGCCATGGCCGCCGCCAGCGCCGCCTTGCTGGTGGTGAGCGCCGGCGTGGTGACCGCCGCGGTCACCCAACTGATCAGCTTTTTTTCGGGTCTTTTCTAAGGCCTTCAGCACGCTTGACACCGACGCCCGGCGGGCGCGTTGTTACGGGATGCAAGTCCAAGTCTCCGGCAAGCATGTCGACGTTGGTGAGGCTCTGCGAGCGCGAGTCTCCGACGAAATCGTTTCGAGCATCGGTAAGTATTTCGACCGTGGCGGCAACGCCGAGGTCGTGATCAGCAAAGAGGGCTATGCCTTCCGCGCCGATTGCTCGGTCAAATTGGCCTCCGGTCAGCAACTGATCAGCCATGGGTCCGGCGGTGACGCCCACATGGCCTTTGATCAGGCCCTGTCCAAGATCGAGACCCGGATTCGCCGCTACAAGCGACGACTCAAGAGTCACTCGATCGCCGCCAGCGCCAAGCAGGCCGAGAACGCGGCCATGTATGTGCTGCGGGCCCCCGAGGATGACGGGGGCGACGAGGATTGGGACGCCCAGGACGACCATCCGGCCGGGGCGCCCTCGGCCATGATCATCGCCGAGACCCAGGCCTCGCTGAAGATCATGACTGTTTCCATGGCGGTCATGGAACTGGACTTGACCGAGTCCCAGGCAATCGTGTTTAGGAACGCCGCTCACGATGGATTGTCGGTGGTGTACAGGCGGCCAGACGGGAATATCGGCTGGATCGACCCTGAACGCACGACGTCGCTGAATGGGCACGGGTCAGCCGCACGCTAACCTGACCGCAATCTAGGTTGGGTACGTTTCGGTGGGATCCGTGGCGACACGGCGACCGGCAAACGAGCGAGCTTACGACTTTGATGACCATCGGGGATTTGCTGGATCCGGGCGCTATTTCGTTGCGCGTGAGCGCGGCGAACAAGCGTCAGGTGCTCAATGTCATCGCCGACGTCGCCGCCGCGCCTTGGGCGTCGACGCCGAGGCGGCCTTTGACGGCCTGATGGAGCGCGAGGCGGCCAGTTCGACCGGCGTGGGCCAGGCGTCGCCCTGCCTCACGCCCGGCTGCCGGGTCTGGATCGGGTGCGGGCAGTGTTTCGTGCGTCTGGAAACGCCGGTGGCGTTCGGCGCGGTCGACGACAAGCCCGTCGACCTGCTGGTCGCCCTGTTCGCGCCGCCCGAGGCCAATTC
>NZ_PEGG01000150.1 GCF_002737765.1 Caulobacter sp. B11
GCGGCCTGGTCCTGAGGGTCGAGTTCGTCAAGAAGGCTTGAGGTCAGAGCCGGGCGGCACGGGCTGAGCTCACATCTAGACCGTGTCGAACACAGGGCGGCGAAGGTCGCCACCGTGCCGAACGCCGCCAGGTTCAGGGCCATCAGGACCACGGTGCGCCAGATCGCCCCGAACCAGGACAGCCCATAGGCGCCGCGCAGATGGTCGAATCAGGAGTGCGCAAACAGCGCCGCCGCGAAGCCATACAAGGCCAGCATGATCGACCCGCCGTCGCCGCGCGCCAGGATCAGACCGGCGACCGGGGTGAGCAGCAGGATGAAGGCGAACTGGTAGATGGTCGTCACCAGGTGGGGTAGGCCGAGGCCTCCCGGCCGGCCAGCACAGGGCGCTCAGGCCCGCGAAGTGGCAGGGCATCATCGATCCCAGCATCACGAGGCCCGACAGCCGCCACTGCTCGGCGTCGCGGGCGATGCGTTCCGGCCATGTCGCCGGACCGGTGGTCGTAGTTGAAGACCAGCGCGCCAGAAAATAGACCGACAGGGCCAGCATCAGGGCGTGCCAGGGGGCGAGGGCCGCACGCGGCGCCGGCCAGCCAGTCGGCGGTCATCCTGCCCGGCGCGACCACCAGCCGGCCAGGCCGACCAGCGACCCCCGATTGACGTCGATCAGCCGGGCCCAGAGGTCGCGCGCCAGGTCCAGGACACTGTCGCGCACCTTGGCCGGCTGGCCGCAGGCGTGGCAGAACGGGCCCTGCAGCGGCGCCTGGCAGTTGGCGCAGACCGCGACCGCCGCCGGCCTCGGCCACGGCTGGAACGGGCTGGGCGGCCTGACGGCCGAACGGGCGGGGATGGGACATGCGGGCTCCTGCGCCCCTGGATAGCGCAGCGGGCTTAATCGCCTCTTGATGGAACGCGCAGATTTCGCCTGCGAAGGCAGGGCTTCCCCTTCGGCGGCGGGCGTCATACCAACGGGCCATGACCGCCCAGATCGAACCGTTCCGCGCCATGTTCATCAGCCGCCTGGCCCACCAGATGCAGGTGGAGGGGCGCTCGGTGATCCATATGGAATTCGGCCAGCCCTCGACGGGCGCCCCCGCCGCCGCCATCGCGGTGGCCCATCGCGTGCTCGACGCCGATCCGATGGGCTATTGGGAAAGCCCCGACCTCAAGGCCAGGATCTGCGCCCGCTACGCGACGACCGACGCGGTGGCGGTGGAGCCCGAGCGGATCATCCTGACCTGCGGGGCCTCGCCGGCCCTGGTCCTGGCCCTGTCGGCGGCCTTCGCGCCCGGCGACCGGGTGGCCCTGGCCCGGCCTGGCTATGTGGCCTATCGCAACACCCTCAAGGCCCTGCACCTGGTCCCGGTCGAGATCGCCTGCGGGCCGGAGGATCGCTACCAGTTGACCGCCCGGCATCTGGCGCAGATCGAGCCCGCCCCGGCCGGGGTGATCCTCGCCAGCCCGGCCAATCCGACCGGCACGATCATCGAGGCCGAGGAACTGGCCGCCATCGCCGCGGTCTGCCGCGAGCGCGGCATCCGCATCGTCTCCGACGAGATCTATCACGGCCTGTCCTACGGCCAGCCGACCCGCAGCCTGCTGGCCTTCGAGCCCAGGGCGATCATCGTCAACAGCTTCTCGAAATATTTCAGCATGGCCGGCTGGCGGCTGGGCTGGCTGGTGGCGCCCGACGATCTTGTCGATCAGGTTCGGGCCCTGATGAGCAACCTGTTCCTCACCCCGCCCTCGCTCAGCCAGCACGCGGCGGCGGCGGCCATGGACTGTATCGACGAGCTGGAGGGCCACCTGGCGGTCTATCGCGCCAACCGCGCCCTGATGCTGGACGCCCTGCCGGCCCTGGGCCTGTCGGCCATCGCCCCGCCGGACGGGGCCTTCTACATCTATGCGGACATCGGCCACCTGACGACCGACAGCCTGGCCTTCTGCGAGGCCCTGCTGCGCGACACCGGCGTCGCCACCGCCCCCGGCGTCGACTTCGACCCGGTCGAGGGCGGGCGCTTCATCCGCATCAGCTTCGCGGTGTCGACGGATCTGGTGGAGGAAGCGATCCGCCGGATGATCCCGTGGTTTGCGGGGCGGGCAGTTGGGGTGGACGGCTGATTCAAGCCGCGGCCTGCCCGGCGGGGCGGCTTGCTTCAGATCCTCCCCCAGAGGGGGAGGTGGCCCGGAGGGCCGGAGGGGGAAGTGACTTCTGACTTTCGGCGACCTCCCCCTCCGTCGCTCCGCGACACCTCCCCCTTCAGGGGGAGGATCGCCGATCCTCCGAGCCGACCCTCTGGGCGAGAGCGTCAGAGCGCCCTATCTGTAGGCTGCAACAAGGAGCCTCCCCCATGAAGACCCGCAAACTCGGCGACGGCCTTGACGTGTCAGCCCTCGGCCTGGGCTGTATGGGGATGAGCTGGGCCTATGGGCCGGCGCCCGACAAGGCGCAAACCGTCAAGCTGCTGGCCCGCGCCGTCGAGCTGGGCGTGACCTTCTTCGACACCGCCGAGGTCTATGGCCCGTTCGTCAATGAAGAGCTGGTCGGCGAGGGTTTGAGGCCGTTCCGCGACAAGGTGGTGATCGCCACCAAGTTCGGCTTCAAGATCGCCCCGCCGAAAGAGGCCGGCGGCCCGGCCCGGATGGTCGGGGTCGACAGCCGGCCCGAGCATATTCGCGAGGTCGCCGAGGCCTCGCTCAAGCGCCTGGGCGTCGAGGCCATCGACCTGCTCTACCAGCACCGGGTCGATCCCAATGTGCCGATCGAGGAGGTGGCCGGCGCGGTCAAGGATCTGATCGCCGAGGGCAAGGTCAAGCATTTCGGCCTCTCGGAAGCCGGCGTCGACACCATCCGCCGGGCCCATGCGGTGCAGCCGGTGGCGGCCCTGCAGAGCGAATATTCCCTGTGGACCCGCGATCCGGAGGCGCAGATCCTGCCGGTGCTGCGCCAGCTGGGTATCGGTCTGGTGCCCTATAGCCCGCTGGGCCGGGGCTTCCTGACCGGGGGCCTGACCAGCGACGCCGGCCTGGCCGCCGACGACTTCCGCCGCGGCCTGCCGCGCTTCCAGGGCGAGGCGATGACCGCCAACCTGTCTCTGGTCGAGACCCTCAAGGCCCTGGCCGCCGAACGGGGCGCCACCCCCGCCCAGCTGGCCCTGGCCTGGCTGCTGCACCAGGGGCCCGACATCGTCCCGATCCCCGGCACGACGAAGATCGCCCGGTTGGAAGAGAACCTCGCCGCGGTCGAGCTGGTCCTGTCGGACGACGACCTGGCCCGGATCAGCGCCGCCGTGCCCGAAACGGCGGTCGAGGGCGCGCGCTACAGCGAGGCCGGTCTGGCGATGGTCGGGCGATAGGTAAAGTTCGGAACCCCCGCCCCCTTGCGGGGCGGGGGCAGGGGGTGGGGGTGTCGGCTCCGTGTCGGCCTATTCGGAGCCGGCGCCCCCATCCCCAACCCCTTCCCCGCGAGGGGGAAGGGGCTTTTGCGACTTGATCCCCGCCGCCGCAGCAGATCAAACTCCCGGCCATGTCCGACAACCCGTTGCATACCCTAGACAGCTTCGAACTGGTCAAGCTGGGCAAGGCGTCGATCACCGTGGGCGGGCTTCTGGCCGGGCTGGTGATCATCATCGCCGCGGTGATCGCCGCGCGCCTGGCCTCGGCCGGCCTGCGCCGTCTGCGGGCCCGGGCGGTGGGCAGCGCCGCCTCGCTCTATATCGTCGAGAAGCTGTCCAGCTATGGCCTGATCCTGGTCGGCTTCCTCGCGGCCCTATCGACCATGGGCATCGACCTGACCTCGCTGGCGGTGTTCGCCGGGGCCCTGGGCGTCGGCATCGGCCTGGGCCTGCAGGGGGTGGTCAAGGACTTCGCCTCGGGCATTTCCCTGGTCTTCGAGCGGCTGGTGGCGGTGGGCGATTTCGTCGAGCTGTCGAACGGCGCGCGTGGCGTGGTCCATGAGATCGGGCCCCGGGCCACCCGCATCCGCACCAATGACGCCACCGACATCATCGTGCCCAACTCGGTGCTGGTGAACGACCAGGTGGTCAACTGGACCCTGCACAACCAGACCCGCCGCATCCGCGTGCCCTTCGTCACCGCCTTTGGGGTCGACAAGGAAAAGGTCCGCGAGGCGGTGCTGAAGGCCGCCCGCTCGGTGCCCTTCACCTCGGCCGACGACGCCGTGCGCCGCACCCAGGTCTGGCTGGTCGGGTTCGGCGAATACGCCCTGAAGTTCGAGCTGATCGTCTGGCCGACCGTCGAGGCGGTGCGCCGCCCCGCCGCGATCTTCGCCGCTTATAGCTGGGCCATCGACGACGCCCTGCGGGCCGCCCAGATCGAGATCCCGGTGCCGCAGCGCGACCTGCGTCTGCGCGGCCTGTTCGGCGAGGAGGGCGAGGACGCCCGCGAGGCCCTGCGCCTGGCGCCGCTGTCGCACCGCACCAAGCGCCGCGCCTCGCGCCACCCGTCAGCAACGACGCGGCCGAGGAACTGGCCCGCGAGGATCCCGACGAGGTGCCGCCGCCCTCGGCCAGCAAACCTGAACAGCGATAAGTCGCGGCCTCTTGACCGCGATGCCGCGCCGCCGCAGTTTCTCGCAACTGCGAAAAGAAGACGGATGGGAAGCGACCGATGAAGACCGCGCGAGGCTTTTTCAGACCCTTGGCCATCGGGGCCCCGACGCCGTACCGCGAGCTTCCGGCCCGGGTCGAGCGGATGATCCACTTCGTGCCGCCGCATCTGGACAAGGTGCGCGCCAAGATCCCCGAGATCGCCCCGACCGTCGATGTCATCCTGGCCAATCTGGAAGACGCCATCCCCGCCGACGCCAAGGGCGCGGCCCTGGCCGGCACGATCGCCATGGCCCGCGAGGTCGACTTCAAGGCCCTGGACGTCGGTCTGTGGGTGCGGATCAACTGCCTCAACTCGCCCTGGCACCTGGACGAGATCGCCACCCTGGTCGAAAAGGCCGGCGACAAGATCGACGTGATCATGGTCCCCAAGGTCGAGGGGCCGTGGGACATCTTCTACATGGACCAGCTCTTGGCCTCGCTGGAAGCCAAGCATGGGGTCACCCGGCCGATCCTGCTGCACGCTATCCTCGAGACCGCCGAGGGGGTGATGAATGTCGAGCAGATCGCCGGCGCCAGTCCGCGCATGCAGGGCATCAGCCTGGGCCCGGCCGACCTGGCCGCCAGCCGCGCCATGAAGACTACCCGGGTCGGCGGCGGCCATCCTGGCTATCGGGTCATCGAGGATCCGCATGCGGACGGTTCGCCGCGCGTCAGCGTTCAGCAGGACCTGTGGCACTACACCTTCGCCAAGATGGTCGACGCCTGCGCCGCCCATGGCATCAAGCCGTTCTACGGCCCGTTCGGGGCGATCGACGATCCGGTCGCCTGCGAGCAGCAGTTCCGCAACGCCTTCCTGATGGGCTGCGCCGGGGCCTGGAGCCTGCATCCCAGCCAGATCGCCATCGCCAAGCAGGTGTTCTCGCCCGCGCCCGACGAGGTGATCTTCGCCAAGCGCATCCTCGAAGCCATGCCCGACGGCACCGGCGTGGCCATGCTCGACGGCAAGATGCAGGACGACGCCACCTGGAAACAGGCCAAGGTCATGGTCGACTTGCGCCCGGCAGATCGCCGGCAAAGGACCCGAATACAAGGCGCTTTACGGGTTTCTGATGAGATCCTCCCTCATCAGGGGGAGGATCGCGCCTACCTCGCCGTCGTCTCCACCCGCGCCGGCCGTCAGCAGCTTGTGCACCGGGCAGGCGTTCGCGACTGCCATCAGCCGTGCGCGCTGATCGGCGTCGAGATCGCCCGACAGGGTATGACCGCGGTCAAAGACATCGGCGGGCGTCGCGCCGGCCTCCCGCCGCCAGGTGACCTCGACACGCATCGCGCCCAGGGTCCAGGCTTGCGCGGGCGTAGAGCCGCAGGGTCTGGCGGTGCAGGCCGCCAGGCCGGCCGCCACCAGGTCATGCGGGTCGGGGCCGAGACCCAGGCCACCGGCCTGGACGGCCAGATCGGCGGCGAGCCGGCTCGGGCCGGCGGTGACCAGGATCTGCACGCCGCCATGACCGCTGTCGTCGGCGCTGGCGGAAGGGCGGGGGGCGTCGGTCATCTCAGGCTCCCGGCGATGAGACAAGCTGGATAGCTGGGGCCAAATCACCCCATTGCCGCGCTCAATCATTGTTCGCTTGATGAAATCAGGCGGCCTGGCTCTGGCGCTGACCTGGAACAGGTGCGTGGCGCCGCGCCAGACCTCGACAAGATCCACAGGTACGCTGCACGTCGATCAGCTCGTTCGCCGGCCGACGCGCGGCCTCATCGTCGACAGGGCGTGACGTCGAACGCGGGACCGAACCATCGGGGTCGACACAGAAAAAAGTGAACACCTGCATGGGAACATCCGTTCGCATCAGGC
>NZ_PEGG01000151.1 GCF_002737765.1 Caulobacter sp. B11
TGGGGACCCGGCTCGGCCAGGGCCATTTCAAGCTTCAGCCGGGTCAGGGGCGTGCGCAGGTCGTGGCTGACCGAGGCCAGCAGCACCGTGCGCTGCTCGATATGGCGCTGGATGCGGGCCTTCATGGCCAGGAAGGCCTGGGCGGCCTTGCGCACCTCGCTGGCCCCGTGCGGCTTGAACGCCGCCTCGTCGACACCGCGCCCGAAGGCGTCGGCGGCCTCGGCCAGGCGTTCGATGGCCCGCACCTGGTTGCGAATGAACAGGATGGCCACCGCCGTCAGCAACAGGGTCGCCACCACCATCCACAGGATGAAGATGTGACCCTGGGTGGCGAAGGCCCGATCGCGGGGCGCGATGATCCGCAGCACGCCCTCGTCGACCTGAACCCGGATGTCGACATGGCCGGGATAGCGGGTGGTGTCGAACCAGAACGGCGCCTCGAGGCGGTCGGTCAGGGCGGTGCGCAGGGCGCGGTCCAGCGAGGCGAAGATCGACGGCCTCTGGCCGGTGGGCAGCTTGCGGCCCTTCTGCAGGGCGATCGACAGCGACATCGAGTCCTCGGCGCGCTGGGCCATCTTGGCCACGGCGGTCGGCGAGGGATCGTCCTGATAGGTCTGCACCGCCCAGGCGACGTCGCCGGCCAGGCCCTCGGACAGGCGGCTGGTGACGGTCTCCCAATGGGCGTCGAAGAAGGCCCAGGTGACGGCGATCTGCATCACCGCCACCGGCAGGATGATGATCAGCAGGCTGCGCCCGAACAGCGAGGTCGGCAGCCAGCGCTTGATCTGGCGGGGGATGAACAGGCGGGTGCGCAGGCGCATCACTGAGATCCTCCCCCCATCGGGGGAGGTGGCCCGGAGGGCCGGAGGGGGAAGTTCCTCAGGCCGGGGGTCCGCTTCCCCCTCCGTCCGCTTCGCGGACACCTCCCCGCCAGGGGGAGGATCTGATCAGCAAGGCCCCCATCAATCCGGCGCCAGCCGATAGCCCACGCCGCGCACGGTCTGCAGATAGCGGGGGTTCTTGGGGTCGGGTTCGATCTTGCGGCGCAGGCGAGTGACCTGGACGTCGACCGCCCGGCCGGTGGCGTCGACCGTGTCGCGGGCCAGTTCCAGCCGGTCGACCGGCTCGTGCGCCACCCGGGCCAGACGACGCAGCAGGGCCACCTCGGCCTCGGTCAGGCGCACGGGCTCGCCGTCGCAGGTCAACTCGCCGCGCTCGGGCTCGAAGGCGCAGCGGCCCAGGCTGAGCTGGCGCGGGCCCGAGGGCTTGGGCGCGGCGCGGCGCAGGATCGCCTCGATGCGCAGCAACAGCTCCTGTGGCTCGAACGGCTTGGCCAGATAGTCGTCGGCTCCGTGGGTCAGCCCCTCGATCCGATCACCGGTCTGGTCGCGGGCGGTCAGCATCAGGATCGGCGTGCGGCCGACCTCGCCGCCCCTGGCCCGCAGCCGCCGGGTGAACGAGAACCCGTCCTCGCCCGGCATCATCACGTCCAGCACCAGCAGGTCGAAGTCCATGGCGCCGATCAGGCGATCGGCATGGGCCGCGTCGGCGGCGGCGCTGACCCGGAAGCCGGATCGGGTCAGGAAGGTCTTGAGCAGGGTGCGGATGCGGTCGTCGTCATCGACCACCAGCAGATGCCGCTCGCGACGCTCGTCGGGGCTCATGGGACCTCCTTGCGGATCAAGCCGACGCCCTGACGGGGCCCGGCCAGGGCGGCCAGGATACGGCGCGTTCCGACCACTCCGTCCAGGCCGCCGGTGCGATAGGCCCGGCCCAGCAGGGCGCGCAGGCGCTCCGACACCCGGGCCTCGAAGTCGACGCCCGCCTCGGTCAGCACGGCGGGCCGACGGCGGGCGTCCAGCTCCCCGGCGGCCTTCTGCGCTAAGCCCAGGCGCTGCAGGTCGGACAGGGTCTTGCTGGCGGCCTGTTTCGACAGGCTGGTCAGGCGCGACAGGTCCTGCACCCCGATCCCCGGCCGGCGTCGCAGCAGGAAAGCGGCGCGCCAGTGCGAGCGCCCCAGGCCCGCGGCCTCGCTCTCCAGGGCGGTGTCGACCGCCGCCCACAGCGCGGCCTCGGCGAGCAGCAGCAATTCGAGCCCGCTGTCGAGTTCCTCATCCCGCAGGATCAGTCGAGGGTCGGCGGCGATCACCACCCGCAGGCGTCCATTTTATTTGACCTTCCACGCCCCTCGGCGTCTAAGAACCGAGTTCCAAATAAGGAGGTCTTGGACCGATGTCTCTCGTTCCCTTTGACGATCGCGACGGTTGGATCTGGCTGGATGGCCAGTTCGTTGCCTGGCGGGACGCGAAGGTGCACGTACTGACCCACGGCCTCCACTACGGCTCCTCGGTGTTCGAGGGCGAGCGCATGTACGGGGGCGAGATCTTCAAGCTCACCGAACATACAGAGCGCCTGTTCAAATCGGCCGAAATCCTCGACTTCGAGATCCCCTACACGGTGGCCGAGATTGACGAGGCCTGCAAGGCGACGGCGGCCAAGAACGGCCTGACCGACTGCTATGTTCGGCCGATCGCCTGGCGCGGCAGCGAGATGATCGGCGTCTCGGCCCAGCAGAGCAAGATCCATGTGGCCATCGCCACCTGGGAATGGCCCAGCTATTTCGACCCGGAGACCAAGGCCCGCGGCATCCGCCTGACCTGGGCCAAGTACAACCGGCCCTCGCCGACCAGCGCCCCGACCGCCGCCAAGGCCGCCGGCCTTTACATGATCTGCACCATCTCCAAGCACGCCGCCGAAAAGGACGGTTATGCCGACGCGATGATGCTCGACTATCGCGGCTATGTGGCCGAGGCCACCGGCGCCAACGTGTTCTTCGTCAAGGACGGCGTGATCCACACCCCGACCCCCGACTGCTTCCTCGACGGCATCACCCGTCGCACGGTGATCGAACTGGCCGAGAAGCGTGGCTACAAGGTGGTGACCCGGTTCATCGAGAAGCCGGAGCTGGCCGAGTTCAGCGAGTGCTTCATCGTCGGCACCGCCGCCGAGGTCACCCCGGTCTCGGAGGTCGGCGAATTCCGCTTCACCCCCGGCAAGATCTCGCTGACCCTGATGGACGACTATGCGCGCCTGGTGCGCCGCGAACTGGTCGACGCCTGATCTAAAGGTCCAGATCCCTTCTCCCCTCGCGGGAGAAGGTGTTTGGAGTCAATCGATCGGCCCGACCTTGGCCTCCAGCTCGGCGAGGCGCTGACGGGTGGCCGCGAAGTCCGAGCCGAAGCGGGCCGGGTCGGCGGCGGCCAGGCGGGCCGAGACGTCGAAGCTTTCCCGGTAGAGCGCCAGGGCCCGCATGCGGTGGCCACGATCCTCACGGACGTCGGCCAGCCGTTCCAGCGAAATCGACAGGGCGGCCTGGGCGTTGGGATCGGCGGCCTCGCGACCGCCGGTCGAGCGGCGCAGGGCCAGGGATTCCTCGAAGGCGGTCAGGGCTTCGTCCAGCCGTCCCTCGGCCTCGGCCACGTCGCCGACCCCTGACAGGGATCCCGCCAGAAGGTCGATGGCCGGGGCCGCGTCGGGCGCGGTGCGCAGGGCGTCGCGGGCGAAGGACACCGCCTCGGCATAGGCCTCGGCCGCCTCGTCCAGACGCCCCTGGCCGTGCATGAAATCGCCCAGGTCGCGGGCGGCGATCGCCCGCTGCTGATCATCGCGGGCGGCGCGCTTCATCCGGTCGAGCGCCTGGGCGGCCTCGGACCAGCGTTCGGCGCGGCTGTGGGACACCAGTTCGGCGCGCAGGGACTCAAAGGTCGGCGACGGCGCGGCGCTGGGCGCCGCCTCGACGGTGGCCGGGGCCGGCTGGACCACCGGGCGGGGGCTCGGGCGCGACCGACGGCGTCCATTGGCCGATCGGCACGGCGATCGGCGGATCGTCGGCCATGGCCAGACCGAGCGGCTCGGGCTTGCGCCGGGGCTTGGGCTTGGGCCGCGGCTCAGGGCGGCGACGATCAGGAGCCCCCCACGATCACCGCCGCCACGCCCACGATGTTCCGGTGCGGTTCGAAGGGACCGAGATCCAGGTCCGTGGCCCACCCCCCAAGGGCGCCCAGCCGGCGATCACGTATCCCGTCGTCGCCAGGATCGCCCCCAGGGCCATCCCCACGATTCGAGCCAACATTCCCTGTCCCCCATCCGTCCGGACGGACAAGACAACCGAGCCCGTCAGGGGCGTCGAGCCGTCTCAACCGTCAGGGAAGCCCGGGGCAAAGCGACGTCGGAAGCGGCGCCGCAGGGCCCGGGCGCCATTAAATCAGCCACGTC
>NZ_PEGG01000152.1 GCF_002737765.1 Caulobacter sp. B11
CGTGCCGGTCAGTGCCGTACCCGCCAGCATCGTGACGGCCAGGGCGGAGATAATGAAACGCTTCATGGCGAACTCCTTTTCGATGTCCCGACCTTAGGCCCCGTGATTTGCACTGGGGATGAACGGGCCTGTTCGGGTTAGGTTCATCTTCAGACGGCGGAAATCGGTCGCCTCGCGGGCCACCAGCCGAGCTTTCAGGCGTTGGAGCACAATGCCGCTAACCCATGTTCGCCAGTTCGCCCGACGTCTTCCCGACCTCCTCGCCGCCGCCCGCGGCGAGTTGGCGGCCACGGCGGCCCTGTTGCTCTGCGCCCTGGGCGGCCTGGCGTTTCTCGACATCGCCGACGAGGTGGCCGAGGGCGACACGACCCGCCTCGACCTGCGGGTGCTGATGGCCCTGCGCGTGCCGGGCGATCCCCACCGCCTGATCGGGCCGGACTGGCTGCATGTCGCCGCCGCCGACGTCACCGCCCTGGGCTCGGTGACGGTCCTGAGCCTGCTGGTGCTGCTGGCGGTCGCCCTGATGGCCAGCCTGCGCCGCTGGAGCGAGGCCCTGGTGATCCTGATCGGGCCGGCGGCGGGGTGGCGATCAGCCAGGCCCTGAAGGCGGCGTTCGGGCGCGAGCGGCCGGACCTGGCCTTCCGCGCGGTCGAGGCCTTCAATCCCAGCTTCCCCTCGGGCCACGCCATGCTGTCGGCGGTGGTGTTTCTCAGTCTCGGGGCCCTGGCTGCCCGCTTCTCGGCCCGCAGGCGGGTCAAGGCCCTGGCCCTGGGCGCGGCGGTGACCTTGTCGCTGCTGGTGGGGCTGTCGCGGGTCTATCTGGGCGTCCACTGGGCCAGCGACGTCCTGGCCGGATGGAGCGTCGGCGCGGCCTGGGCCATGGCCTGCTGGCTGGCCGCCTGGGCCTGGGAGCGCCGGACCGGATGGCGGCTCGACCGAACCCGCGAAGCGGCTTAAGCGGCGAAGGACAGGCTGCGGGGATCTAGGGGATGATGCGGATCGCGATCGGCGCAGCGGCGTTCGTCGTGGCGGCGACCGGGCTGGTGCTGAGCAGCGCGCCCCATGCGCCGTCTCGCCCCGCTTCTCGCCCCCCTGGGCGCCCGCTCGCGCCCGCCTCGCCCGCCAATCTGGCCGCCGTCGCCATCCTGGTCGGCCCGGGCCCCGCCGAGCGCGCGGCGCTTCGGCGCCAGGCGGTTTCAGCCGCCCAGCAGGAGGCCAAGGCCCTGGCCCGGCATCCCGACATCGCCCGCCGCGAGGCGGGCGCCCTGATCCTCAGCCAGGACGGCGTCGATACGGCCCGGTTCGACGATGTCGGCGCCTGCCCCGCCAGCGCCGGCTGCGCGCGCTGGTCCTTCGGCGGGGTGATCCAGCTGGACGGTCATCCGGTGACCTGGCTGCGTCTGTCGCGCGGCGACGGGGCGTCGCGCACGGTTCTGGTCGACCCGTCAGGCGGACTGGTGGACGGGGCCGGCGAGGTCACGGTCGCGCCCGACGGCCGCACCGCCGTTCTGGCCTTCGCCGGCGACGACGCGGCGCCGGGCTCGGTGACCGTGATCCGCTCGGTCAGCGGCCGGCTGCGGCGGATCGGCTTCGTCCAGAGCGACTGCCAGGCCCTGCTGTGGAGCGGCGGCGGCCGGCTGGCCATGACCTGCGAGGATAAGGGCCCGACAGGCGCGCGCCTGATGACCGCCGAACTGCGCCGCGAGGCGGGCGGCGGCTGGGTGCTGGCGCGAACCGGGGCCATGGATCCGCGAACCCTGGAGCCGATCGCCCTGGGCCAGGCCCCGCCGCCACTGCGTCTGGCGATCCCCGCCGAGGCGGCGCGATCGGGCGGGCAGAACGGGTCGGGCGGGGACGGATACCGACCGCTGGGCCGCGGCGCGCCGCCAATTGCCCGCGATTGACGCTACGGCGCCTGATCGCTGTTCATATATTTTCGAGTTTACCTTGCAGTGCAACATAATCGTTGATCACCAATAAGGTCGAGGCTATATCGGTAAGGAAGGCGGAGCGGGCGAGACCCGGCCCGCATCGGGGGAAGCGATCGGGAAGCGGTTTCAGATTCAACCGCCTGCCCCAGGAATCCTTCCCATGATCCGCTCCACCGCCCTGGCCCTGTCGGCCCTCGCCCTCATCGTCGCCGCTCCCGCCGCCGCCGCCCCCGCCGGCGGCCAAGTCCGCGTCCAACTGGCCGGCAAGTCCGCCCAGCAGGTTCGCGGCGAGATCGTCCGCGCCGCCAGCACCGTCTGCTGGCAGGACCTGCGCGGCGAGACCATGGCCCTCTACATCTACCCGTCCTGCGTCCGCGCCTCGGTCAACAGCGCCGTCAGCAAGATCAACAACCCGGCCGTCAGCGCCTACAACGCCGCCAACCCCGCCCAGCCGCTGGCCTACGCCGCGCGCTAAGCCAAGACCCTGAACCCTTCCCCGTTCGCGGGGGAGGGCGCGGGCCAGGATCCAGACATGAAAAAACGGCCCGCGAGATGCTCGCGGGCCGTTCTTCGTTTTGGTCAGCCGGGGCTGAAGCCCTAGGCGGCGACGGCGGTCGCGGCGGCCTTGGCCTTGGCCTTCACCTGGGCCTTGATCTTCAGGGCGCGCGGCGACAGCTGCTCGTCCTTGGCGCCGAGCAGGAACACGTCCAGCCCACCGCGGAAGTCCAGGGTGCGCAGGGCGGCGTTGCTGATGCGCAGCTTGAAGGTCTGACCCAGCGAGTCGGACGCCAGGGTGGCCGGCGACAGCGCGGGCAGGAAGCGGCGCTTGGTCTTGATGTTCGAGTGGCTCACATTGTGGCCGACCATCGGACCGATCCCGGTGAGTTCGCAACGGCGCGACATGGCGGATACCTTGGTTTGGGCGAGACCGACGGTCCCGCATACAGAAATTGGGCGCGCGAGCGGCGGACCACGGCGCGAGAGCGGGCGATATAGGCGAACGGGACCCTCTGAGTCAAGGCGTGCGGCGCCGCAACAGCGCTTCAACCGCCGTTCATCTCGCGCTCTATATAGAGAGACCGATGTTGGAGACATTTCGCATGCGCCTGATCGCTCTCGCCCTCACCGCCGCGGGCCTGGCCCTGGTCGGCTCGGTCGGCCTGGCGTCGACCCCGGCCCCGACCACGATCCTGCCGGGGCAGTGGGAGTACAGCTACCGTATCGGCCCCATCCCGGCGGGCAGCGAGTCGCGCTGCCTCAAGCAGGCCGACGTCGAGCAGTTCGCCAAGGGCATCTGCACGCGCCGCTATACCTGCGACTACCAGACCCGCCAGGTGGCCGGCGGCAAGATCGCGCTGAAGGGCACGTGGACTGACAAGAAGGGCCGGGTGGCCCCGGTCACGGCCAATGGCGGCTACACGCCCGAGAGCTTCCGGCTGAACATCAAGCTCAAGACGGTCAATGGCGTGCCCCTGGCAGGGGTGATGGACGCCCACCGCACCAGCGCCACCTGCGCGGCGGGG
>NZ_PEGG01000153.1 GCF_002737765.1 Caulobacter sp. B11
AGTCGACCCTCCAGCAGGCCGACCACGTTGGCTTTGTGCGGTATGGCCAGGGGAATGACCTTGGCGCCGTCCCACAGATTATACTCCGTATGGAAGAAGTCGGTGGCGCGCTCGATCAGCACCACGCGGTGGCCGTCGGCGTCGCGCAGCACATTGGGACGGGCCGAGACGTCGCTCTTTTCGCCCCTAAACACTTCAACCGCCTCGGTCAGAGCCTGACCGCGCTTGAGCAGCTTGATGACCATGCCGTAGCCGCTGTCGGTCGTCGTGCCCGGACCCCAGTCGCGGGTCAGGATCAGGGTGTCGGGGTCCAGCCACTCGGCGTTCTGCTTGCCTTCGGGCAGGCTGAAGCCGCCCTCGACGAAGCTCTTGGTCGTCAGGTCGAACTCGCGGACCGTCACGGCGTCCTTGCCGCCGTCCGACAGGTTCAGCAGGCAGCGGTCATGGGTCTTGGGTCGGCAGTCGGCACCCTTCCAGATCCAGTTCTGACCCTCGGCCTTGGCCAGGGCGTCCAGATCCAGCACCGTCTCCCAGTCCGGCGTCGCCGTCTTGTAGGAGGCCAGGGTGGCGCGCCGCCAGACGCCGCGCACATGGGTCTCGTCCTGCCAGAAGTTGAACACCGCCTGGCCGATGAAGTCGGGGGCGGCGATGCGGTCCTTGGCCGACAGGATCTTCAAGGCGTCCGTTTGCAGGCCCGCGAAGCGCGGATCGCCCGACAGCACCGGCAGGGTCCTGTCGTTCTGGGTCTTCACCCAGGCCAGGGAGTCGGGGCTTTCGACCGCCTCCAGGGCCAGGTGGGGATCTGTCGCCTGCGCCAGCGCGGCGCCGTGGGACAGAAGGGCGAGGGCCAAGGCCCCGGCGGAACAGGTGCGAAACAGGATCATGGAGCGGGACGGTATCGGAAAAACCGACCCGCGCTAGAGCTTCCGTCGGTGGATTAGACCCCGTCGTCAGGGATGTTCAGCAATTTGCCGCAGGCCTTGCAGTGGACGGCGTCGGGATCGTGCCGCCGCAGTCCACAGTCCGGGCAGGGATGGATGACCTTGTGCGGCCGCAGGATCGACTGAATCAGGCCGATGAACAGAGAGACCCCGCCCAGCATGGTGGCGATCGACAACAGCTTGCCCCAGACGCCGGGCAGGGTGACGTCGCCATAGCCGGTGGTGGTCAGGCTGGTGACCGTGAAATAGAGGGCGTCGACATAGCCGGCCACGCCGTCATGGCGCCCGGCGAAGCTGGAATAGACGAAACCGGTGATCACGAAGACGAAGGTCAGCAGGGAGGCGGCCGCCTTGGCGATCTCCTCCACCCGCGTATTGTCATAGCGCTGGCCCACGGTGCGCCAGAAGAACTCGCTGTGGATCAGGGTCCACAGGCGAACCACCCGAAGGAAGCCCAGGTTCAGCAGCCAGGCGGGGGCGAGCAGGGTGGCCAGCACGAACAGATCGACCCAGACGATCGGCTTCTTCAGCCAGGCCTTCAGATCGCCATGGGCGATGGCGCGGGCGGCCATGTCCAATGCCAGGAACGCCGCCACCGCATAGTCGAGCACATAGAAGGTCAGGCCATGTTCGCGCAGGGTCGGCGCCACGATGAAGAAGGCGATGATCAGCAGATCGACGATGATGATCGCATAGCGGAACCGCACGGCCACGGGTGATGACCCGTGATAAAGGGCCCGAAGCCGGGCCCGCAGGCGGAAACGCTCGTGGTCGTTGGTCTTCAAGCGCCGGCCTTCCTGGTCACACTCTGAGGGTCAAATGATCGCGCCGCGCGCCGGGCTCTGACTTGGCGACGGTTTTCCACTATATAGCCCCCATATGAGCCGAACCTTCCTCAAGATGAACGGCCTCGGCAACGACTTCGTCGTGATCGAGACCGCCAGCCAGTCCTTTGAGCCGACGCCGGAGGATATTCGCGCCATCGCCAAACGGGGTGACGGCGGCATTGGCTGCGATCAGGTGATCGCCATCGATCCGCGCAGCGAAGGCGCATCCGCCTATGTGCGGTTCTGGAACGCCGACGGCGAGGTGGCCGGGGCCTGCGGCAACGGCACGCGCTGCGTGGCCTGGCTTTTGATGCAGTCGGCCGGCAAGAACGGCGTGGCCTTCGACACCGTGGCCGGGCGGCTGTCGGGCCAGATGGCTGGCGACAAGCGGGTGACCGTCGACATGGGCCCGCCCGGCCTCGACTGGACCCAGATTCCCCTGGCCGAAGAGATGGACACCGTCGGGATCGAGCTGCAGGTCGGTCCGATCGATGCGCCGCTGGTCCACACGCCGGGGTGCGTCTCGATGGGCAATCCGCATGTGGTGTTCTTCGTCGACGCGCCGGTCACCGACGCTTTCGCCAAGGGCACGGGCTCGCTGGTCGAGCATCACCCGCTGTTTCCGCAGGGCGTCAATGTCGGCTTCGCCCACGTCGCGGCGCGGGACCACATCAATCTGAAGGTCTGGGAACGCGGCGCGGGCCTGACCGCCGCCTGCGGCACCGGGGCCTGCGCCGCCCAGGTGGCCGCCGTGCGCCGGGGCCTGACCGATCGCGTCGCCACCGTCGAATTCGAGAGCGGCTCCCTGGTCATCGAATGGCGCGAGGCCGACGGCCACGTGATCATGACCGGCCCCGTGACCATGGACTATGCCGGCAAGCTGCCGGAGAAAGTCGCCGCATGAGCCTCCACCCCGCGCTTGCCGCCGGAAACACGGCCGTCATCACCGGCGCCGCCGACGGCATCGGCCTGGCCGCCGCCAAGATCTTCCGCGAGTTCGGCCTCAACGTGGTCATGGCCGACGTCACTGGCCGCAAGCTGAAGCAGGAAGCCGAGGCCATCGGCGCGCTCGCCGTGCCCACCGACGTCGCTGACCGCGACGCCGTTGAAGCCCTGAAGGCCGTCGCCCTGGAAAAGTTCGGCGCGATCGACGTGCTGATGAACAATGCCGGGGTCGGCGGCGGCGGCGACGCCTTCGCCGGCGATGACGCCTGGAAGCGCATTCTCGACGTCAATCTGTGGGGCGTTATCAACGGCGTGCAGGTGATCGGCGAGGCCATGGCCCTGTCGGGTCGCCCCGGCCTGATCATCAATACCGGCTCCAAGCAGGGCATCACCCAGCCGCCCGGCGACACGGCCTATAATGTCAGCAAGTCGGCGGTGAAGGCCCTGACCGAGGGCCTGGCTCACACCCTGCGCCAGACGGAAGACTGCCAGGTCACCGCTCACCTGTTGATCCCCGGCTACACCTTCACCGGCATGACCAAGCGCGGTCCAGGCCCCAAGCCCGAGGCGGCCTGGACGCCCGAGCAGGTGGTGCACTTCATGCTGGCCCGCATCGAGGCCGGCGACTTCTACATCCTGTGCCCCGACAACGACGTCACCCGCACGGTCGACGAAAAGCGCATGGCCTGGGCCATCGGCGACATCATCGAGAACCGCCCGGCCCTGTCGCGCTGGCACGACGA
>NZ_PEGG01000154.1 GCF_002737765.1 Caulobacter sp. B11
TTCCATCGCCGCCCTTGCCCTGTCCGCCGCCGCCGCCCAGGCCGCCGACGCTCCGACCGAGGCAAGGTCGAACTCAAGGCCGCTGATGGCAAGGTGATCGGCTCGGCCGCGCTCAAGGAAGCCCCGCATGGCGTGATCTTCCGGATCGAGACCAAGGGCCTGACGCCCGGCTGGCACGGCCTGCACTTTCACGAGAAGGGCGACTGCGGCAGCCCCGACTTCAAGTCGGCCGGCGGTCACGTCCACACCAGCGCCACCGTGGTTCACGGCCTGCTGAACAAGGACGGCAATGACAGCGGCGACCTGCCCAACCTCTATGTCGCGCCGACGGGACGGCCATGGCCGAGCTCTATTCGCCGATGGTCTCGCTCAGCGGGCCGGCGGCCGCCCTGCCCTGCTCGACCCCGACGGTTCGGCCATCGTCATCCATGCCAACCCCGACGACCACCAAAGCCAGCCGATCGGCGGCGCCGGGGCCCGCCTGGCCTGCGGGGTGGTGGTGAAGTAATTCAGGCACGGAGACGCCCGCTTCTGCCGAAAGGCGGGGCGGGTGTTTCACTTTGAGTGGGCGGCTGAGGGCTAGGTCGCCTCGCCCTCGGGCGGAATGACCTTCTTCTCGGTCAGGGCCACCAGCGCCACGCCCAGCATGGTGGCGCCCGCCCCGATGACCAACTGGCTGGTGACCACGTCGCCCATGAACAGTACCCCGATCGTGCACGAGACCAGCGGGGTCAGCAGGAAATAGGGCGTCACCTGCCCGGCCTCGCGCCGCTGGACCAGCCAGAACAGCAGGGCGCTGGCCCCGATGGTCGAGACCACCCCGGCGAAGGCCACGCAGCCCCAGACGTACCAAGGCGCGGTCAGGGTGCGGTGCAGGACATCGGTCTCGAAGGTGAAGGACATGGCCAGCATCACCGGCGCCGCGACCAGGGCGGTCATGCCCTGAACCTTCAGCGGCTTGACCCCAGGGGTCTGGCGCACCAGCACCGTGGCCAGGGCCCAGCAGGCGCAGGCGATGACAACCAGGCCTATGGCTTTCAGATCCGCCGCGCCATGCGGATCCAGGCTCATCCAGGCGACGCCCGCGAAGGCGATGACCAGGCCCAGAACGGCGGGAATCCGCATCGACTCGCCGAGCATGCGCCAGGCGAAGATCGCCGTGAACGGGATCCACAACTGGCTGGCCACGACCAGGGCGCTGAGCGACTTGCCCATGCCGAAGGCGATGTAGATCAGGGCGAAGTGGATCGGTCCCGACAGCAGAACGATGGCCAGCAACCGACGCGGCTGCGGAAACGGCGGCTTGATGAACGGAAACAGGAACATCAGCGCCAGGGCGAACCGCAGGGCCCCCACCATCATCGGCGGCAGGTGCGCGGTCGCCACCTTGGCGGCGGCGTTGTTGAGGCCCCAGGTCAGGATGATGGCCAGGATGGCCAAGCGTTCGAGACCGCTAAGAGGACCTTTTAAAGACATGGTTCGCTTGGACCAGACGACCGCCCCGGGGTCAATCAAGGCCGTACGCGCGACGGTGATCCTGGCGACCGGGAATCGAAAAGGGCGGCCCGCCGAAGCGAGCCGCCCTTCATCCAAGTCTGGGCCTGTTCGGCTCTAGAACGGGATTTCGTCGTCGAGGTCGGCCGAGAAGGTCTCGCGCGGGCCACTGGGCTGGCTGCGCGGCGCGCCGCCGCCGAAGTTGCCGCCGCCGCTGGAGCCGCCATAGCCGCTGTCATAGCCAGGATCGCCGCCGGCCGAGGCGCCGCCGCCGTCGCCGCGACCGCCGAGCATGGTCAGCTCACCGCGGAACTTCTGCAGCACGATCTCGGTGGAGTACTTCTCGACGCCGCTCTGGTCAGCCCATTTGCGGGTCTGGATCGCGCCCTCGATATAGATGGTCGAGCCCTTTTTCAGATAGCTCTCGGCCACCTTCACCAAGTTGTCGTTGAAGATCACCACCCGGTGCCATTCGGTCTTTTCCTTGCGCTCTCCGGTGGTCCGGTCGCGCCAGGTTTCCGAGGTGGCCAGACGCAGATTGGCGACCCGGTCGCCCGAGCTGAGGGTGCGGATCTCGGGGTCGGCCCCGAGGTTTCCGACCAGGATGACCTTGTTGACGCTGCCAGCCATGGCGAAGCCTTCGTTCTCGCCCGGCGACCCACGCGCCGGAATCTCGGCGGAGACGTTAACGGAATATTGACCGGTCGCGCAAGCTTTGTTCTGGCAATGTTCCTGTGGAGGAAGCGGTGTTATCCACCGCCGCCTTCGGCCTACTGCGCCGGCGGCATCGCCCCGGGCACCGCCAGGCGGCCGTCGCCGGTTCGCACCAGCGACATGAAGCGCGCGCCCTCATAGGTGTCGCCCAGATAGATGCCTTCCTTCTGGACGAAGATGAACTTGCCTTGATAGGCGCCGGTCAGTTCGCGCGAGGGGCTACCCAGGCGAACAAAGCGGACGCGCATGCCCTCCAAGGTGGCCGCGCACAGTTCCAGCGTATCGATATTGTTGGCGACCGGATTGAACTTCAGCGTTCCATCCTGGTTTTCGACCACGTGCATGCAGACGCCCTGCTCGAACGGCGCCTTGGTGGCTTTCTGGCAGCCGGTGAGGCAGGTCGCGGCCAGGACGGAAACAGCGGCGAGGGTCAGGACACGCATCGGAGGTCTTTCTGAGCTAGCCGGCGGCGGGGATCGAGCAACTCGATCCCTGCTCGATCACCGTATGGAATGAACGATTGTCGAACGAGGCCTCGACGCGGCCCGGGACGAGCCGCAGGGTTTCATCGCCCCAGCGACCATAGGTGGCGCCGCCCGGCTTTTCACACTTGCCGGCGAACAGTTGCTGGGCGCAGGCGTTGAGGGTGATCTCGCCCGGCAGCCTGCGCCATTCGGCGCCGGAATAGCGCCAGCAGGCGGCCAGGGGCGTGGTCGCGACCACGGTCGGGGCGGGCGACGTCACCGGCGGCGCGACGGGAACGATCGGGGCGGTCGCGGCGGGCGGGGGCAGCGGAGTCAGAACCATGCCGGCCTGGTCGGCGGCGGCCAGGGCTCCGGTTTCATCGACCCCGACATCGAGCGCGCCGGTGGCCACACCATTCTTCTGGGCGCACTCGGCCAGGGTGGTCTCGCCGACAAATTGCCCGCCCACGAAGCAGCGCAGGGGACGAGCCGGATCCAGCTTGGTGTCGTCGTCGCGACCGGTCTCGACAATCAAGCCCGCGCGCGAGGCCGGCGGGGCTTCGATCGGGGCCTTGGCGCCCTTCATCAGCAGCACGGCGATCACAATGCCCGCGAGCAGGGCCAGGGCGGCGCCGCCCGCCAGCAACACGCGGCGGTCTTTGAGAAGTTCCATGCACACTGGCTACGACGCGTCGATGACGCTTTCAAGCGTTCGTCGCGTGGCGGGGCGCTTAACCGCCGGTCAAACGGTTCAGGGCCGCCTGATAGTTCGAGATCTGGTTGGTCAGATAGGTCGGCACGGTCCCACCGGTCTTGCCGGACGACTTGGTGCTGTCCGAGGTCACGCCATTGGCGAGGTCCGACAGTTCGCGGTAGGCGCTGCGCACCGCCGACAGGGCCTTGGTGATCACCGAGGCCGTGTTCTTGCGGCCGACCTCGTCCAGCAGGCTCAGTTCGGCGTTCAGTTGCAGGCCATAGACGGGACCATTGCCGTCGGCTGAGACCATCTTGCCCTTGTCGGTCTTGGTCGCCCGAACGACCCCCTGCTCCAGGCCCAGGGATTCCAGCACGTCGTTGCCG
>NZ_PEGG01000155.1 GCF_002737765.1 Caulobacter sp. B11
CGCGGCGTCCATCAGGATCGGCCGGGTCAGGCCATGCGGCGCGGCCAGAAGCAGGTCTTGCGCAACGAACCTCTGCCAGCCCAGGGACAGCCTGCGGCTCTTGCGCGGGCCGCGCCCGTCGATGACCGCGCCGGCCACGATCCGGCGGCCGTCGGCCAGGACGACCTCGTGCGGCCCGACCACATTGACCGCGGCGCCCAGCCAGGCGTCGTCGCCCAGGGCGGCGGTGACGGCGGCGTGCAGCCGCTCCGAGGTGATGGCCCGGCAGGCGGTGGGCAGGGTGCGGGCATGGGCGGGGAAGCGCACGTCATAGCCGGCCCAGCGATAGACCGTCAGGGGCCGCAGCCAGCCGGCGATGGTCACATCGACATCGGTGGCGAAATGGCTCCAGACATGCTGGCCGCCGATCGTCCGGCCTCGTTCCAGCAGGATGACCTTCAGGGCGGGCCGCAGGCTGCGCAGCCGCAGGGCGATCAGGCTATTGGCCAGCCCGCCGCCGACCAGAACGACGTCGGCGCGCTGGGAAGAGGACGCGGTCACCATGACCCGGACTTAGCATGATTGGCCGGGTGTCGAACGCCTTGCGAGGCCTCCCGTCGATAATTGCCGGCGGAAAAGCCGGGTGCGCGACATTGCACGGCGCGCGCCCAGCCGTTAGGCACGGGCAAACGGGAGACGCCGATGTCGCAAGCTCAAATCATCGACGGCAAGGCCTTCGCCGCCGCCCTGCGCGACCGGGTCGCGGTGGAGGTCGCCGCGCTCAAGGCCGAGCATGGCCTGACGCCGGGACTGGCCGTCGTGCTGGTCGGCGAGGACGCCGCCAGCCAGGTCTATGTCCGCAACAAGGGCGAGCAGACCCTCGCCGCCGGCATGCATTCCGAAACCCATCGCCTGCCCGCCGACACCACCCAGGCCGAACTGCTGTCCTTGGTCGACCGCCTGAACCTCGACCCGGCGGTGCATGGCCTG
Source organism: Caulobacter sp. B11 (assembly GCF_002737765.1). Taxonomy (GTDB): domain Bacteria; phylum Pseudomonadota; class Alphaproteobacteria; order Caulobacterales; family Caulobacteraceae; genus Caulobacter. Next base: position 970 of record NZ_PEGG01000155.1, read on the forward strand.
CTGGTGCAGTTTCCGTTGCCCGACCATCTGAGCCAGGCGGCCGTGGTGGCGGCCATTTCGCCTGACAAGGACGTGGACGGCCTGACCGTGGCCAATGCCGGGCGCCTGGCCAGCGGCCTGCCGGCCCTGACCCCCTGCACCCCGACCGGCTGCATGCTGCTGCTGCGCGACCTGCTGGGCGACCTGAAGGGCAAGCGGGCGGTGGTCATCGGCCGCTCGAACCTGATGGGCAAGCCGATGGCCCAGCTGTTGCTGGCCGCCGACTGCACGGTGACCATCGCCCATTCGCGCACCGTCGACCTGCCGGCGGTCTGCCGCGAGGCCGATATCCTGGTGGCGGCCGTGGGCCGTCCTGAAATGGTCAGGGGCGACTGGATCAAGCCGGGCGCGGTGGTGCTGGATGTCGGCATCAACCGCTTGCCGGCCCGCGATCCCGAGGCCGCCGCCGCCGGCAAGACCCGGCTGGTCGGCGACGTGGCCTTCGCCGAGGCCGTCGGCGTGGCTTCGGCCGTCACGCCGGTTCCGGGCGGCATCGGACCGATGACCATCGCCTGCCTGCTGGCCAATACCGTCAGCGCCGCCAAGCGCCAGAACGGTCTGCCCGAATGATCCGCAGGCTCGCCGCCTTCGCCCTGCTGACCGGCCTGGCCGCCTGCGGCAAGCCGATCCCGCCGGCCCCGACTCCCGAACAGGCCCTGACCCTGAGGCCCGCCGAGTCGCGGGTGGCCGGGCTCTATGCCGAATCCTGCATGGCCTGCCACGCCCTCCCGGCCAGCGGCGCGCCGCTGGTGCAGGATCGCAAGGCCTGGGACCCGCGCTGGAAGCAGGGCGAGGCCATTCTGCTGGACCACACGATCCAGGGCTACCGGGCCATGCCGGCCGGCGGTCAGTGCGCGACTTGCGCGCCGGACGATTTCAAAGCGATCATACGCTTCATGGCGGGGCGCGAAGACTCCGCGATCTAGAATTACGGGGGCGGGCATGAAGGTTTCAAGGCGCGGGGCATTGCTGGCGGGCGGCTTGGGCCTGGGCGCGGCGGCGGGCGGCGGCTATCTGGCCGCGACTCATGACAAGCCCGAGCCGGTCTCGCCTCCCAGCACAGACGCCCAGGGGCACCTGCTGTGGCGCAACTGGTCGGGCGTGCAGCACGCCTATCCCGCCGCGCGCCTGGCCCCCAAGGACGAGGCCGAGCTCGGTCTGGCGATGAAGACCGCCGTCGCCCCGATCCGTCCGGTGGGCGCCGGCCACTCCTTCACGGGCCTGGCGTCCACCAATGGAACCCTGCTGTCGCTGGACGCCATGTCCGGCGTGATCGGCTGGGAGGGCGACGCGGCGATCGTGCGGGCCGGCACCCGGCTGGGGGCCCTTGGACCGGCCCTGGCCGAGCGCGGCCGGGCCATGGCCAACCTGCCCGACATCAACAAGCAGTCCCTGGCCGGGGCCCTGGGCACCGCGACCCACGGCACGGGCGCCACCCTTCAGGCCATGCACGGCGACGTCACCGGCCTGCGGCTGGTCACGTCCGAGGGCCGGGTGATCGACTGCGACGCCGGTCGCGAGCCCGAGATCTTCCAGGCCGCCAGAGTGTCGCTGGGCGCCTTGGGGGTGATCACCCAGGTCCGGCTGCGCACCACGGCCAACCGCCGGCTGGAGCGTCATGTCTGGGTCGAGTCCTTCGAGGACAGCCTGGCCCAGGCCGAGGCGCGCTGGGCCAAGCACCGCAATTTCGAATTCTACGCCGTGCCCTTCACCGGCCTGGCGGCCAATATCAGCCATGACGAGACCGACAAGCCGGCCCTGGCCCGGGGCCCCGATCAGGACAGCGCCTTCCTCGACGCCCTCAAGGGCCTGCGCAACCTGCTGGGTTTCGCCACGCCCCTGCGCAAGGCCGCCGCCCACGCCCTGTTGTCGAGCGCCGAGCCCGAGACGGCGATCGACGAGGGCTGGAAACTGCTGTCGACCGAACGGCCGGTGCGGTTCAACGAGATGGAGTTCCACCTGCCCGCTGACGTCCAGCTGAAGGCTCTGGCCGAGGTGGTGGCGACGATCGAAAAGCACCGCCCCGACGTGTTCTTCCCAATCGAGGTGCGCCGCATCGCCCCTGACGACGCCTGGCTGTCGCCGTTCCAGGGCGAGCCGCGCGGCTCGATCGCCGTCCACTCCCACTACAAAGACGAGTTCGCCTTCCTCTACACCCTGATCGAGCCGATCTTCCGCCGCTATGGCGGACGCCCGCACTGGGGCAAGCTGCATAGCGTGCAGGGCGACCAGCTGGCGGCGCTCTATCCGCGCTGGAAGGATTTCCTGAAGGTGCGGGCCGAGCTGGATCCGCGGGGGCGGATGCTCAATCCCTATCTGAAGGGCCTGTTCGGGGTCTGAAGCCGAAGCCAGGTCGGGGTTTAAGCCCTGATCTGACAACGTGCGGCATCCAACGAAAAAGGGCCGGCGAGAGCCGGCCCTTTCAGCGTCTGGCGATGAGGGGCTTCAGCCCTTCAGATAGTCGGTCACACGGCCTTCGAGCTCGACGGCCAGGATGTTGCCGACCGGATGGGTGTCGGTCTTGATGTCGTCGCGGACGCAGGCCTTGATCGCGTCGATATGGGCGTCGACCAGGAACATCGGCGCCGACAGACGGCTGTCCGGCTCGTCGATCAGCTTGCACAGCGAGCCGGCCAGGCGGGTGATCAGCGGAAATTCGTAGGTGGCCCGAGGCCTTTCAGGTCGTGGGCGCGCAGATAGAGCGCTTCGACGGTCAAGGCGTTGAGGCCGGAGGCCCGGACTTCCTGGCGGGCGGCCTCGAGCTTGACGATCTCGTCGTTCAGCCACTGGCTGAAATTGCCCGAAAGGCTCTTGAGCGCCGCTTCGGCCTTGGCGATGGCCGCCATGTCGATTCCGCCACGTCCGCCCACCTTGAGCTTGAGCATGTTTCGGAACCTGGATCCTTCTGCGGTCGACTTACTGGTCACAATCGCCTCCCATGGGCACGATAATCAGGGTTAGCAGGCTAGGCGTTAACATTCGATGAGACGCCCGCTTCACTTCACTGCACTCGCCTTGCTCGCCTCAGGCCGAGAACTGTTCGGTAGGACCCTCCTCAAGCTTCGACCGGCGTCGAACAGCATGGAAAGGCTGGCGCTGCGATCCTCGGCGATACTGCACCTCGACCACGTCGCGGACTCGAAATTGTCGGCCACGGCG
>NZ_PEGG01000156.1 GCF_002737765.1 Caulobacter sp. B11
CATTTGCCGACCGAGTTGCTGTAGCCCTGCTGGAACAGTCCGGCGATCGCCAGGCTTTCGCCATCGGCGATTTCGACCGTCGTGGAGGCCCGGCGAACCGAGAGGCTGGGGACGTCAAAGCCGTTCAGTCGCAACGAGCGGGTGGGGTCCAGCTGACTGACCTCGGGGGCGACCTTCAGTCGGATCAGGCCGTTGTCGGCAATGGTCGGCAGGAAGTTCAGATTGACGCCGAATGGGCGAAAATCGATGGCGATCTGCCGGTCGCCCTGCGGCACGGGAAGGGGAACTCGCCACCGGCCAAGAAGCTGGCCGGCTCGCCCGACAGCGCCACCAGATTGGGCTGGGCCAGGGTGCGGATCACCCCCTTCGCTTCGAGGGCGCTGAGGGTGGCGGTTAGGCTGCCCGCGCCCACCTTGCTGGTCACTGACAGTTTTCCGGCGCTGGCCTGGCCGCTGAGAATGCCCGAGCCTGAGCTGAAGGTGATGCCCGACTGGTTGGCGGCCTGCAGGTCGAAGCCGAACTCCTTCAGCGAGCGGCGGCTGGCCTCGATAATCCGAACTTCCAGAACCACCTGCTGCGAGCCGCGCACCTGCATCGCCGAGGAAACACCGGCCGGAGCGTAGCGCTTGGCGATGGCCTCCGCGCGGCGCGCCACGCCGCCATTGGACACTTCTCCCGTCAGCAGCAGGCCGTCGGCCAGATTGCGCACCTCGATGGCTTCGCCGGGGAAGATGGCCGCCAGGTCGGCGCGCAGCGCCGCGGTGTCGTAGCCCACCTTGACGTCGATGACCTCGACCAGCTGCTTGCCCGGCCCGTAGATCAGGATGTTGGTCGACCCCAGCGCCTTGCCGCGGACATAGAAGCTCTGGTCGGTTGTCGCCACGATTTCGGCGATGTCGGGCTGAGACACCACGACCTCGGTCACCCGGCCGGCCAGGCGAAGCGCAGCGGACTTGTCCTTGGGAATGACCAGCGAACGGCTGGCCGCGCCGTCCTGGGCGGTCGCCAGGCCTGCGCCGCCCAGCATCAGGGCGCTGACCAGGGCGGCCGCGGTCAAGTGCTTGAGGAAGGTCATGCGCCGGCTCCCGCCCGTTCACTGGGCACCTGGATGTCGGCGGCCTTGTCGCCTTGGGTGATCCGCATCGCGCTGAAGGCGGCGTTGGCCGTCGGCGGCGGCGCGGTTCGAGGCTTGGCGGTCGCATGGCGAACGACGGCGACGGTCTTGGCCAGCGGCGCGGAAGCCATGGCGCCGCCCGATAGGTCCGCCACGGAGATCGCGCGCACCGGATCGACGGCGGAGGCGCCCGACCGCCGCAGCGCCAGGGTCAGCGAGCCCAACTCCGAGGCGACCGCCAGCTTTTGGGCGTCTTCAACGGAGACTTCCAGCGTCGAGGTCTTGGGCAGGGCGGCCTTGGCCGAGGTCGGGTTGGCGTTGAGGTCGACGCCGAGCACGCGGACGTTCTGGATCACCACCTCGGAAACCATCCGCCGCGAGCGGGTGTCGTCCGACAGGTCCCGGGTCAGGACCACGTCGACGTGGTCGCCGGGCAGGGCGTGGCCGCCGACGCCGGAGACATCCGTGACGCGGATGGTGTAGCCGCGCTTGCCCTCGGCGATGTCGGCCGACAGCGAGGGGCGTGCGCCGGGGCCGCTGAGCTTGGCCGGCAAGAGCGGTTCGCGCGCGGCCATCGGCGCCAGGACCACCGGCGGGCCGCCGCTCTGGCCCAGAACTTGGTCCACCGAGGTGAAGGCGCCCTGGGGGGCGGCCTCGGGCGGAAACTGGGCCACCGTCAGGTTGCGGGCCTCCAGGCGGACGCCATAGGCCAGGGCCCCGCTGGCGATCACCACGGGCACGGTTTTTCGCGTCGAGGCGGCGTTCACGTCGGTTTCGGCCTGGGACCCGGGTGTCCAAAAATGCGCCAGGGCCAGGGCGCCGACGCCAAGGGCCGCGGAGCCCGTCAGGCTGATCAGAATACCGTGTCGCATTTCGCGCTCCGCCCGCTTGGTGGGCTGTCCACTGAAGGGGCGAGATTGCGGCGCAGGCGTTTCAAACACTTAAAGCAATAAGACTAACCAGGATTAATCAAGAAGGACTTAGTATCTGTAAGGTTGTAATGCTTCGCCTCGAAGTGGTGCTCGAAATGCAGATTAGTGCGTATAGTCTGTTAGCGCTCGACGTATGACGACATGATGGTTGATTAGCGAGCGCTGTTAAATGTCTGCCCGGTCGAAATACAGTCGGACGTGCCGACCTCAGCAATGCAGAGCGCCCGTTGGCTGAAACACGTCTTGCGCGGCGAAACACAAGGGGTGGCGCGGGTTCAAATCCTCGGCAGGAACCCGCTTGCGGTCGTTGGACCGTCCAGGACCCTGGGCGCGGTCAGGCCCGACAGGCCCGCGCGGTCAGCAAGACTTGGATCCAGCGGCGTCTATCGCAAGGCGACGCTGACAGTGCGCCGGCGCGGCGGACTCAGGCCGACAATCGGCACGCGGCCGCATCCGGCACGCTCAGGGTTTGACGGCTCGTCCGGAGGCCGAGGTGACCGCTCTCGGCGCCGTGAAAAACACCTCCGCAAGGGATCGAACCTCCGGCAGGATATAGACGACGCTCACCGTGCCCTTGAACGCGGGCTGGACGATCTCGTCGAAGAATTTCACCGGCACGTTCACGCACCCATACGAGATTCGATTGTCATCGGCCGTGGTCGTGGCGAGACGCTGCAGCCGTCGATCGGCCGCTCGGGTCGTGATCACCGGATGCAGGGACAGGGCGGCGTCATAGTCGATCCATAGAATGGCCTTGCCGCCGAGGTTCTCGCCGGTCGCGGCCAGGAATCGTCCCGCCGGGGTGATGCGGTCTTCCGGTGTGATGGCCGACAGGGGGCGCTGGCCGATGCCGGGCGGCGAGATATCGCCGCGCGCCAAACCCAGCAGGGCAGGGGCGGCCCCCAGCAGCCGACCCTGGCGGTCATAGGCCACGACCTGCGCACTGACCTTGTCGATAATCAGGAACGGCAGGCCCTGACTGTCGGCCGTTTCCCGCACCCAGGCGGCAACCGTGCTCACGCGGATGAGGCGGAAACCTTTCGGGATCGCCGGACGCGGAGGGCAGCTCGCCGGCCAGGCAGGCCGGGGCGAGCGCCAGTCCCAGAACCAGTCCGGCCGCGGCGGCCCGTCGCCCCGGCATGGCTAGTCGCTTGCCGGGGCTGGCGGCATGAACGCGGTGCGCGCAGGATAGACTTCAAAGGCGGGCGCATGGGCGACGGCATGGTCAGTTGCGATCCTGCTTGCGGGGATAGACGGGGATCGGGGGCGCGCGAGTGACCGGCGCAATGTCGGCGGCTGGATGGCCGCCTCGACCGGCGCAGCCAGGTGCGTCGGTCCATAGGGGGGCATCTGAACGCCCCCTTCAACCACCTCCAAGCCCAGGTCGGGCAATGGCTTTGGCGGCGGGGTGGGCGTCAGGATCGGATAGAAACAGTCGGCTGAGGCGCTGGCGGCGTGGGCGTGGGCGGTGTGACGGGGCGGCGGCTCACCGGGGGACCACGGGCGGCGTCACGGCGGGACGACAGGCGGAACCACGGGCGGTATCACCGGCGGCGTCACCGGCGGAGCTACAGGCGGAACTACCGCGGGACCACGGGCGGTGTGACGGGCGGCGTCACGGGCGGGACG
>NZ_PEGG01000157.1 GCF_002737765.1 Caulobacter sp. B11
AGAAGGGGTTCATCGACATCTTGACGTTGGCGAGGTCGACGCCGGTCTGGTCGGGCTTCACCCGAACCTTCACATTATAATCGATCACCCGCTTAACCGGGACTAAAACCTTCATCGGTCTACGCCGCCTCCTGGCTTTCTTTTCCTGCGGCGAACGGATTAGCGCCTCCGTCGGGGTTTGCAAGTTTCCCCTTACGTTAGCGTAAGCAATTGCCGCGCAATGATTTCAAACATCCGTAGGGCATTCCGCGGCCGGCGTCTGCTGCGGCGCACCCTTATGGGTCCCGTTCGGGCCGCATTCACCCCGCGCGAACTGTTTCCCCTTGTCGCGAAAAGTCTCTAAGAGGCGGCGCATGGATCGTTCGCTCAATCGCCTGAAAGTGATCTTTCTGGGCCTCTTCGCCGCCAGCTGCCTGGCCGTTCTCGGCTATCACGCCCTCTGGGTCTGGCCCAAGGAGCGCTGCGAGAAGCGCGGCGGCCTGTGGGCGGCCAAGTGGATGAAGTGCGGCACGGTCTATTCGATCGAGACCTGACGCGCCGCCCGCTCAACGTGCCGCCGATCAACACCGATCCCAAGAAGATGGACGGCGCCTCGGCGAGCAAGCCGCCGACCGACAAGAAATAAGGCCAGGCGCTACCGCGTCGCGCCAGGCTTCCACAGCACGTCGGCGCGGCCGTCGTCATTGGCCCGGCGGGCGGCGACGAACAGCAGGTCCGACAGGCGGTTGAGATACTGCAGGGCGGGCTGGCCGACGATCTCGCCCTCGACGTCCATCAATTCCACCACCTTGCGCTCGGCGCGGCGGCAGACGGTGCGGGCCACGTGCAGGGCCGCGGCCGCCGGGCTGCCGGCCGGCAGGACGAACGAGGTCAGCGGCTCCATCCGCCCGTTCATCGCGTCGATCTCCTGTTCCAGGCGCTCGACCTGGCTCGGGATGATCCGCAGGGGCTCCCAGGCGGGCTTGTCGTGCTGCTCGGGACAGGCCAGATCCGCGCCGAGGTCGAACAGGTCGTTCTGGATCCGCTCCAGCAGGGCGTCGAGTTCGGCGTCCGATCCGGTGTGCAGCCGTGCCATGCCGATGGAGGCGTTGGTCTCGTCCACCCCGCCATAGGCGTCGACGCGGATCGAGGCCTTGCTGACCGGCTCGCCCGTCGCCAACCGCGTCGAGCCCCCGTCGCCGGTGCGGGTATAGATGCGGTTGAGCGTGACCATCGGTCGCGGGTCCTGTCGCTTTTGTCTCAGGGCGCCGGCGGGCCCAATCAGTTTAGGTCGATGGGTCGAATCTAGTGGGTCTTCCACCAGAAGGCGGCGACCAGGACGATGATGGCGACCAGCTGAAGCACGACCCGAAGCCGCATCAGCTTGTTGGAATAGGACCGTCCGAAGTCGCCGCCCTTGAAGAGGGCGAAAACGCCGACGCCGAGGGTAATGAGCACCGCGCCCAGCGCGGCGAAGGTCAAAAGGTCGAAGAGCTTGTCCATGAGCCGAACCTAGGGATTCGAGTCCGGCTTGACCAGAGGAGGGCGGCGATGTGTCGGCCGCCGTCGCGCTGCGGACACATGTTCGGCGATCATGTTCGTTGAGCGCATTTGTCGCAGTGACGCTGCGATCTGGGCGCCCTAGGTACAGCCAGCGCCGATGTTCGGTGATTTTTGTTTTTCCAGGCGGTTGCAAACTCCGATTCTTACGGGTAGAGCCGCCGGTCCATTTTTAAAGTACGCGTTCGTTGAACATGATCAACTCCTCACCGCAGATCATTCAACGCCATTTTCCCAGCGGGGAGGCAGGAGAGACCCAAATGGCCCAGAGCGTTCGCGCTTCCGCCGTCGCCTTCTCCGCGTCCGAGCGCGAAGACGCCATGGCGGAAGTCCGCCAACTGATCACAGACCTGCGCGACGCCGCGCAGGACGGCCGCGCCCTGGCGCGCCGCTATGCCGACGTTCTGCAAAATGTCGTCGATGAGTACTGCGTTGAATTCGAGCAGCGCGCCGAAGCGGCGCTTGCTCGCCTGGAGGCCGCCGCATGAGCTTTGTATCGCTGAACTTCGAGTCGCCGACGGAAGCGCCGATCAAACTGACCCGCCGGGCCATGGCCAAGCAGCGGACGCGCGAACGGGTGCTGTCTTCCGCCCGCCGGCTGTTCAGCGAGCGCGGCTATGAAGGCACGACCATCCGCGACATCGCCCAGGTCGCCGGCATGTCGACCGGCGCGGTGTTCGCCAGCTTCGCCGACAAGGCCGAACTGTTCGACGAGATCCTGACCGCCGACTATGAGGTGGTCATCGCCCAGATGGCCGTGGCCGCTCGCGAGGGCGCGACCGTCGAGGCGTCCCTGCTGGGCCTGTTCGACGTGGCCTATCGATTCCATACCGAGCAACTGCCCCTGACCCGGGCCAGCATCGCCGTCAGCTGGACCCGATCCGACGTCGCCGAGCGCCGTTACCGCAACGACCTGCTGCAGGTCTTCCGTCTGTTGGCCGATTGTCTGCAGCGCGGCGTGGCCCAGGGCGAGCTCAAGGCGGACTTCGACGCCAAGCTGGTCGCGGAGATCATCTGGGACATGTATGTCGCCAATTATCGGCGCGCAATCTACGATAGCTGGTCGGCGGAGGCGCTCCTTGAGCGACTCGCCAAGCAGCTCAGGATTGTTCTGGCGGGCGTGCGCGCCTAGCGCGTTCGGTCGGGCGCGGCGGGGCTAGCCCCCAGCCGCGCCAACAGACCAAACCTATCAGAACGCTGCCGTATCCGGGGGACGGGCTTGGGGTTGAGGGACGAACAGAAGCAGGCGACACGGGAGCGGGTCCTTGAAGCCGCCCGCGACCTGTTCAACGAGATCGGCTACGACGAGACCACCATCCGCGCCATAGCGGAGCGGGCGGGTGTTTCGGTCGGCAGCGTCTTCACCACCTTCGCCTCAAAGGCCGAGGTGCTCAGCCATGTCATGGAACGTCGCCTGGGCGACCTCTACAGTGAGTTCGACCGGGTGCTGCCGTATCTGCGCGGCTCCACCGCGGACCGGCTCTGTTCGATCTTCGCCATTCACTACGAGTTCGAGACCCGGCGCGTGAAGCTGTTCCTGGCCCATATCGCGGCCTCGTTCAGCCCCAGCAACGAACCCGGGATCACCCCCTTCGGCCGCAACGAACGCCTGGCGTCCATGCTGGTCGACGTGCTGACCGATGGCGTCAAGCGCGGGGAGGTGCGCGACGACCTCGACCTGACCCTGGTGGTCGACAGCCTCAAGGCGTTCTACGCTTGGAATTACCGCATGGCCGCGGCCATGGGCTCCGACGCGACCGCGATGTCGGCCGTCATGGACCGCCAGATCGGCCTGGTCGCCGAGGCCTGGCGGCCCAGATAGGCCGGGGCGCGCCCCTCTAGTTGCCGTCTTCCAGCAAGCGCCGGGCGATGACCTGGGCCTGGATCTCGCCGGCCCCCTCGAAGATGTTGAGGATGCGAGCGTCGGCCAGCACGCGGCTGATGACATATTCCATGGCGAAGCCATTGCCGCCGTGGATCTGCAGGGCGTTGTCGGCGGCGGCCCAGGCGACCCGGGCCCCGATCAGCTTGGCCATGCCGGCCTCGACGTCGCAGCGCTTGTCCTCGTCCTTCTGACGGGCGGCGTAATAGGTCAGCTGACGCACGCCCATGATCTCCGCCGCCATCATCGCCAGCTTGTTGGCGACGCGCGGGAATTCGAAGATCGCCTGACCGAACTGCTTGCGATCGAGGGCGTAGTTCAGGCCGATGTCGAGGGCGGACTGGGCCACGCCGACAGCGCGGGCGGCGGTCTGGATGCGGGCGCTCTCGAAGGTAGCCATCAGCTGCTTGAAGCCTGGCCTTCCACGCGCCAGCAGGTTGGCGGCAGGGACGGTGAAGCCGTCGAAGCCCAGCTCATATTCCTTCATGCCGCGATAGCCGATCACCTCGATCTCGCCGCCGGTCATGCCGTCGGCGGGGAAGGGGGTTTCATCCGTACCGCGCGGCTTTTCGGCCAGCAGCATCGACAGGCCGCGATAGTCGGTGGTGGCCGGGTCGGTGCGGACCAGCAGGGTCATGACGTCGGCGCGGGCCGCGTGGGTGATCCAGGTCTTGGCGCCCGTGACGACATAATGGTCGCCGTCCAGCACGCCCGGGTGCGCAGCGAGCCCAGGTCGGAGCCCGTGTTCGGTTCGGTGAAGACGGCGGTCGGCAGGATCTCGGCGCTGGCGATCAGCGGCAGCCAATGGGCCTTCTGGGCCTCGGTGCGCCGGTCAGGATCAACTCGCCGGCGATTTCTGACCGGGTGGCCAGGGAGCCGACGCCGATCCAGGCCCGCGACAGCTCCTCGGAGACCACGCACATGGCGGTCTTGCCATGCCGGCGCCGCCATATTC
>NZ_PEGG01000158.1 GCF_002737765.1 Caulobacter sp. B11
TCAAGGAGATCATGGAGAAGGACAAGATCCCGGGCACCCTGATGCTGTGGCCCGGCGTGGCCGAGGAGCTGCTGGGCGGCAAGGCCTTCATGGTCCGTGACGGCGTGTTCAAGGGCGTCGACGCCACGATCTTCACCCATGTCGGCTCCAACCTCGAGACCACCTGGGGCCAGCCGTCGGGCACCGGCCTGGTCTCGGCCAAGTACAGTTTCCACGGCGAGGCGGCCCATGCGGCCGGGGCGCCCTGGCGCGGCAAGAGCGCGCTCGACGCCGTCGAGCTGATGAACATGGGCTGGAACATGCGCCGCGAGCACCTGCGGCCCGAGCAGCGCAGCCACTATGTGATCACCGACGGCGGCGACCAGCCCAATGTCGTGCCGTCAGAGGCCTCGGTCTGGTACTTCTTCCGTGAACAGACCTTCGCCGACATCCAGAAGAACTACGCCCTGGGCGACAGGATCGCCAAGGCGGCCGCCGACATGGCCGATGTCACCCTGGACCGCCAGGTGATCGGTTCGGCCGCGCCCCAGCACTTCAACAGGCCGATGGCCGAGGCGGCCCAGGCCAATATCGACCAGGTCGGCCTGCCGGTCTGGACCCCTCAGGAACAGGCCTTCGCCAAGGCCGTGCAAAAGGCGGTCGGGGCCAAGGAAAAGGGGCTGGACGTCAAGCTCAAGGGGCTGGAGCCGCCCAAGGAAAAGCCCGACAGCGGCGGCTCGGACGACATCGGCGACATCTCGTGGATTATGCCGACCATCAGCCTGCGCTATCCGGCCAATATCCCCGACCTGCCGGGACACCACTGGGCCAACGCCATCTCGATGGCCACGCCCGTGGCCCACAAGGGCGTGGTGGCCGGCTCCAAGGTGATGGCGATGACCCTGCTGGACCTGATGACCCAGCCGCAACTGCTGGTCTCGGCCAAGGCCTATTTCAAGGACGTCCAGACCAAGGATCAGGCCTATGTGCCGATGCTGTCGGCCACCGACCGGCCGCAGATCCAGATCAACGCCGAGACCATGGCCCGCTTCCGGCCCGAGATGCGCAAATACTATTACGACTCCAAGAAGTACCCGACCTATCTGGACCAGCTGGGCATCAAGTGGCCGCCGGTGGAAGCGACCGCCCCTTGACCCATACCTCAGTGCGCCTAGAGCCCTTTCCGACCTGATGGCTTCATCAGGGTCGGGCGAAAAGGGCTCTAAATCAGAAGTTTAGAGCGTTTTTCGATCCGATAACCGTTTCACACTTATCGGAAAACGCTCTAGTGTCCCCCCTGTTCACCGGGGGGCCGCTTCGCGCGGCTGAGATTGGGCCTGGCCCTGACCCGTCGAACCTGATCCGGGTCATGCCGGCGAAGGGAGGGAACGCGAATGACGGCGAAAGCCCCGTCCGCACACCGACTTAGCGCGACACGTCCGGGTCTCCTTTATGCCGAGGAGCGCCCGAAAATGAACGTCCAGACCACCATCAAGTCCGTCGCCGAGACCATCTCGATCGGCCCCGTCCCCGGCTCGCGCAAGGTCTATCAGGCCGGCGTGCTGTTCCCGGAGCTGCGCGTGCCGTTCCGCGAGGTGGCCGTCCACCCGTCGGCCAACGAGCCACCCGTCACTATCTATGATCCGTCGGGCCCCTATACCGACCCCACCGCGACCATCGACATCGAGAAGGGGCTGGAGCGCATCCGCGAGCCCTTCGTCGTGGCGCGCGGCGACGTCGAGGTGGTGGAAACGCCCCGCGAGGTGAAGCCCGAGGACAACGGTTTCGCCCAGGGCAAGCACCTGGCCCCGCAGTTCCCGGCCGTCGGCCGCACCATCTATCGCGGCAAGCCGGGCAAGCTGATCACCCAGCTGGAATACGCCCAGGCCGGCAAGATCACCGCCGAGATGGAATATGTCGCCATCCGCGAGAACCTGCGCCGCGAGCAGGACCGCCCCTGCGTGCGTGACGGCGACGATTTCGGCGCCTCGATCCCCGACTTCGTGACGCCCGAGTTCGTGCGCCAGGAAGTGGCCCGCGGCCGCGCCATCATCCCGGCCAATATCAACCACGGCGAGCTGGAGCCGATGGCGATCGGCCGCAACTTCCTGGTCAAGATCAACGCCAATATCGGCAATTCGGCGGTGCTCTCCACCGTCGCCGACGAGGTCGACAAGCTGGTCTGGGCCACCCGTTGGGGCGCCGACACGGTCATGGACCTGTCCACGGGGCGCAACATCCACAACATCCGCGACTGGATCATCCGCAACAGCAGCGTGCCGATCGGCACCGTGCCGATCTATCAGGCGCTGGAGAAGGTCAACGGCGTGGCCGAGGACCTGAACTGGGAGGTCTTCCGCGACACCCTGATCGAGCAAGCGGAGCAGGGCGTCGACTATTTCACCATCCACGCCGGCGTCAGGCTTCCCTTTGTCCCAATGACGGCCAAGCGGGTCACCGGCATCGTCTCGCGCGGCGGCTCGATCATGGCCAAGTGGTGCCTGGCCCACCACCAGGAGAACTTCCTCTACGAGCGCTTCGAGGACATCTGCGAGATCATGCGCGCCTATGACGTGTCGTTCTCGCTGGGCGACGGCCTGCGTCCGGGCTCGACCGCCGACGCCAATGACGAGGCCCAGTTCGCCGAGCTGCGCACCCTGGGCGAGCTGACCAAGGTGGCCTGGAAGCTGGCGTGCAGGTGATGGTGATGATCGGGGCCGGGCCACGTGGCCATGCACAAGATCAAGGCCAATATGGATGAGCAGCTCAAGCACTGCCACGAGGCCCCCTTCTACACCTTGGGCCCGTTGACCACCGACATCGCCCCTGGCTACGACCACATCACCTCGGCGATCGGCGCGGCGATGATCGGCTGGTTTGGCACGGCGATGCTCTGCTACGTCACGCCAAGGAGCACCTGGGTCTGCCGGACCGTGACGACGTCAAGACCGGCGTCATCACCTACCAAGCTGGCCGCCCACGCCGCCGACCTGGCCAAGGGTCACCCGGGCGCGGCCATGTGGGACGACGCCATCAGCCGGGCGCGGTTCGAGTTCCGCTGGGAAGACCAGTTCAACCTGGCTCTCGACCCCGAGACCGCCCGCAAGTTCCACGACGAGACCCTGCCAAGGAGGCGCACAAGACCGCGCACTTCTGCTCGATGTGCGGCCCAAGTCTGCTCGATGAAGATCAGCCATGAGGTCCGGGAATTCGCGGCGGCCCAGGCTCCGAACGCCATCGCCGAGGGCATGGCCCAGATGAGCGACAAGTTCCGCGAGCAGGGGTCCGAGATCTATCTGAAGACCGAATAGGGTGCTTCTCGCCGACCTTGATCCGCGTC
>NZ_PEGG01000159.1 GCF_002737765.1 Caulobacter sp. B11
CAAGGCCGCGGCGGCCGACTTCGAGGGCAATATCGCCGAATTGCTGGCCAAGTCCGTCAACCAGAACGCCCTCGACGACGCCGTCACCCCCGAGGATCGCGACCGGCTGCTAGAGGCCCTGCGCGGCTGGGGCATGCTGGACAAGGACTACAGGTACGGTTCCAACCTGCGCGCCTCGGGCCACCGGGGCTTTGATCGTCCACCGGGCGGCGGCGTCAACGGCGCGCCGATCGCCTCGACACCCTACGATTTCAGCGACGTGCTCGATCCGCAGGTCTGGACGTCCATGGCCTTCTTCATGGGCCACGAGATGCAGACCACCATGTTCCAGCCGGTGGGCGGCATGGACATGATCGGCAAGGCCTTCGCTCGTCAGGTCGGCGGCCTGATCACCTACAACGCCAAGGTCAGCAAGATCGCCCAGGACGACAAGGGCGTGGCGGTCACCTACCAGGACACCGCGACAGGCAAGACGGCGACCGCCGAGGCCGACTGGTGCGTCTGCACCATTCCGCTGGGCGTGCTGGGCCAGATCGACACCCAGGTCACCGACGCGATGGTGGCGGCGATCCGGGCCGTGCCCTATTCGGGCCAGGTCAAGATCGGCCTGGAGATGCGTCGTCGCTTCTGGGAGGAGGACGACTCCATCTATGGCGGCCACAGCTTCACCGACCAGGAGATCGGCCTGATCTCCTATCCCAACAACAACTTCTTCGGCGACGGCCCCGCCGTCCTGCTCGGCGCCTTCGCCCGCGAGATGGGGGCCTATCGCCTGGCGGGCATGACGCCGGAGCAACGGATCGAGGTCGCGCAGCAGCAAGGCTCCCTGATCCACCCTGGGAGCTATCGCAAGGAATTCCGGACGGGGGCCTCTGTCGCCTGGAGCCGGGTGCCCTGGTCGCTCGGCTGCTGCGCGCGCTGGAACGAAGACACCCGCAAGGAGCACTACCAGACCCTGGTCGGCATGGATCGGCGCATCGTCCTGGCCGGCGAGCACGCCTCCTATGTCGGCTGCTGGATGGAAGGCGCCCTGCTGTCCTCGATCGACGCCATCACCCGACTTCACCAACGCGCCCTGGAGGCCTGAGGATGCAAACCCGTTCCCTCATCGCGATCGCGCTCCTGGCCCCGACCCTGGTCGCAGCCCCGGCGCTCTCACAAGCCGTGCAAGGCGGCGACACCGGCGGCGGCGTGGTGCGGGCCGCCAAGCCCGTGACCGGCGCCCAGATCTACGAACAGGTTTGCCAGGCCTGCCACATGGCAGACGCCAAGGGCGGCGCCGGGGCGGCGACCATTCCGGCCCTGGCGGGCAACCGACGCCTGGCGGCCTCGGCCTATCCCATCGCCATCATCGTCAATGGCAAGGGCGCCATGCCCAGCTTCACCGACCATCTCGGCGACGAGCAGATCGCCGAGGTCGTCACCTATGTCCGGACCC
Source organism: Caulobacter sp. B11 (assembly GCF_002737765.1). Taxonomy (GTDB): domain Bacteria; phylum Pseudomonadota; class Alphaproteobacteria; order Caulobacterales; family Caulobacteraceae; genus Caulobacter. The sequence continues at coordinate 1,439 of NZ_PEGG01000159.1, forward strand.
ATTTCGGCAACGCCTATCCCAAGCCCGTCACCGCGGCGGAGGTCGCCCGGATCGACCATCCCCATGCGGCGGCGGGGCACTGAGTTAGACTATGAAGGGGCCACGATCGGGCCCGATCGCTGCTCGAGCCAGTATTGCCCGGCCGCCAAACAGCTCACAAGAGCAGCGGCGATCCACAGGGCGACGACGCCCAGTTTGAGATAGGCGGTCGCGCCCAGGGCCCCGCCCAGGGTCAGGCCCGTCCACAGGGCTAGGTACGGCAGCCAGGCGAAGCGATCGCCGCCGGTCAGGGCGGCGGCGATCCGGTGCCCCGCCTTGACCAGGGTCCCGGTCATGTAGGTCAGACCCATGCCCACATCGCCATTGCGCTGAAAGACCGCGTTCTCGGCCCCCATGGCCATGACCATGGCCACCACGCCCCAGGCCCCATGGCCCAGGCTGATCAGGGCGGCCGCCAGGGCCAGCAGGCCGGCCTCGAGGGCCATGACGGCCGAACGTCGATCCTCGCCGGCGCGGCGCGCCACGAGCGCGCCCAGCACCACGCCCAGCACGAACAGCGCCACCAGCCCGGCCGCCTTGCCCGCCGACCACCAGTCGCCCCGCGCCACCCCGACCCCCAGCCGGGTCGAGTTCCCGCTCATGAACGAGACAAAGAATCCGCCCAGCTTGAGAAACCCGATGGCGTCGACATAGCCGGCCACGGCCGACAGCATCGAGGCCAGGGCGATATCACGGCGGCGATAGTCCTTCATGGGCGTGGGCCTGTCACATTACCTCAGGATCATCACCGATCCGGGCGCATGGATTCAAGGCGCCCGAACTAGGTCGGCGGCAGGGCGTTGGCGCGGGTGAAGAAGATCGTGACCCTCATGCCCCCGCTCGGCTCGACGCCGACCTCGACCCTGGCATTGGCGTTCTGGCGCAGAGACTGGACGATCATGTGGCTCAGCTTTCCTGCTCTGGGCCACCCGCTGCCCGGCGCCAAACCGACACCGTCGTCCGAAACCACGACCTTGCAACCCTCGTCGTCGACGAGACTTTGCAACGTGATCGTCCCGCCTTCCCGCCCCTTGAAGGCGTGCTTGAGGGCATTAGTCAGCAACTCATTGACGACCAGACCCGTCGGCATCGCCACGTTGATCGACACAGGCCAGGTATCGACCTGCAGGTTGAGATGGATGCCTTCCACCGCATGGGCCCGCATGACCGCCGAAGCGATCTCACTGAGGTAGACCCCGAGGTCAACGGTCTCAGACTGGGCTTCTTCCGACAGCGATCGATAGAGCAACCCCAACGCCTCAACACGCCCGGCCAACCGGCTGAACCGTTCGTCCTTGGCCTCTTCAGGCGCATTGCGCGCCTCGATGCGGATCAGGGCGGTGATCATCTGCAGATTGTTGGCGACGCGGTGCTGCAGTTCGCGGAGCTGCACGTCCTTGTCGAGGATGCGCTGCTCAAATTCGCTACGGTCAGGATCGCGACTGGTCGCGCCGACCAAGGCCAGCATACGAAACACTGGCGCGCCTGCGTCGTCCTGAATGAGGTTCGACCAGGCGTCGACCGCTTCGACACCCTGGCTGTGGGCGAAGGAGAAGACGCCGATATAGTCCTGGTCGTCGACGACCGCGGCGCTCAGCGCCGCGTCAGCTTGGGGATCGGCGGAACGGCCCAGCAGGGCCGTCCATGACTTGCCCTCCAGCGCCGCGCCAGCCTGCCCGCTGAGCCGTTCAAACTCGAGATTGGCGTAGACGATGCGTTCGACCGGATGCAGCTGCGAGACCGCGATGGCGATCGGCGCCTGGTCGAGAAATTGCCGGAAGCCGTCGCTCTCAAGAACGCTGGCCAGATCGGGATTATTGAGCAACTGATCCAGTTGCTCGCCGTTTTCGATCACTTTGGGGAACTCCGCCTTCAGTCTCCGGACGACGCCAAGAGAGCGGAAGAAAGTCCCTATACGCTGAACCGGGCGCCTTTAGGCATAAGAAAAGCGGCGCGGCCATTAAGCCGCGCCGCTTCCCAAATTGCATTTGGACCGGCGACTACCGCCTGATCCGGATGCTTAGCCGACGATGTCTTCAGCCGTGAAGAACTGGGCGATTTCGATGCCGGCGTTCTCGAGGCTGTCCGAACCGTGGACCGAGTTTTCGCCGATCGACAGGGCGAACAGCTTGCGGATCGTGCCTTCATCGGCGTTTTCCGGGTTCGTGGCGCCCATGACTTCGCGGTACTTCAGGACGGCGTTGTCGCCTTCCAGAACCTGGACCACGACCGGCTCGGCGGTCATCTGGCCGACCAGTTCGCCATAGAACGGGCGTTCGGCGTGGACTTCGTAGAATTTCTTGGCTTGGGCCTCGGTCAGCTTGACGCGACGCTGGGCGACAATGCGCAGGCCAGCGGCTTCGATGACGGCGTTGATCTTGCCGGTCAGGTTGCGGCGGGTCGCGTCGGGCTTAAGGATCGAGAAGGTACGTTCGGTCATGGTCCGAAAATCTCACACATAAAGTTGTGAATTGGGAGGTTGCGGGCTTATAGCCGGGCGCTCCCTCCCCGCCAAGCGCTGCGTATCGTTCAAATCAAATGCTCCAGATCAATGACCTGACCTTCAACGCCTGGGGTCGGAAGTTCTTCGACCATGCCAGCGTCAGCCTGCCCCCCGGGGCCAAGGTCGGGCTGATCGGCCGCAATGGCGTCGGCAAGTCCACTCTGTTCAAGCTGATCCTCGGCCAGTTGCACGCCAGTGACGACGAAATCAGCCTGCCCAAGACCGCTCGGATCGGCTCGGTCGACCAGGAGCACCCGGCCACGCCGGTGACCCTGCTCGACACCGTTCTAGAGGCGGCCGAGGAGCGCCACGCCCTTCTGACCAGCCTGGAGACGGCGGAACCGGAGGACATGGGCGAGATCTGGTCCCGGCTGATCGAGATCGACGCCGACGCCGCGCCGGCCAAGGCGTCCGAAATCCTCTCGGGCCTGGGCTTCTCGCAGGAAGACCTGGCCCGGCCGATGGCCGAGTTCTCCGGCGGCTGGCGGATGCGGGTGGCCCTGGCCGCGGCGCTGTTCTCCGAGCCCGACATGCTGCTGCTCGACGAACCGACCAACTATCTCGACCTGGAAGGCGCCCTGTGGCTGGAGCAGCGGCTGCAGAAATACCCGCACACCGCCCTGATCGTCAGCCACGACCGCGAACTGCTCAACAACAGCTGCACCCACATGCTGCACCTGGCCGGCGGCAAGCTGGAGCTCTACACCGGCGGCTATGACGACTTCGAGCAGCGCCGCGCCGAGAAGGCCCGCCTGCAGATGTCGGCCAAGGCCAAACAGGACGCCGAGCGCGCTCACCTTCAGGCCTTCGTTGATCGCTTCAAGGCCAAGGCTTCCAAAGCGGCGCAAGCCCAGTCCCGTATGAAACGCCTGGCCAAGATGCAGCCGGTCGCCACCACGATCGAGGAGCGCGTCGCGCCCTTCACCCTGCCCTCGCCGCCCCGCCCCCTGCCGCCGCCACTGATCCGCCTGGAGCGGGCCAATGTCGGCTATGAGGAAGGCCGTCCGATCCTCAAGAACCTCAACCTGCGCATGGACCTGGACGACCGCATCGGCCTGCTGGGCGTCAATGGCGCGGGCAAGTCGACCTTCGCCAAGATGATCGCCGGAGCACTGGGCGTGCAATCAGGCGAGTTCCACCGCGACCGCAAGATGAAGGTCGGCTGGTTCCACCAGCACCAGATCGAGGCCATGGATCCGGTCGACACCCCGCTTGAGATCATCCGCCGGGCCATGCCCGACGCCTCCGAATCCTCACGTCGTTCGAAACTGGCGCAGTTCGGCCTCGGCTATGAAAAGCAGGAGACCACGGTCGCTAACCTCTCGGGCGGCGAGCGCGCGCGGCTTTTGCTCAACATGGTGGCCATGGATGCGCCGCACATGCTGATCCTCGACGAGCCGACCAACCACCTGGACATCGACAGCCGCCGAGCCCTGCTGGACGCCCTGAACGACTATCAGGGCGCCGTGATCCTGATCACCCACGACCGCTCGCTGATGGAGCTCGTCGCCGACCGCCTGTGGCTGGCCGCCGACGGCACGGTGAAGCCTTCGACGGCGATATGGACGAATACGCCAAGTTCGTGCTCGACCGCGCCAAGCAGTCGGTGAAGCCCTCGCAGGTGGCCCGCGAACCGGCAAGGCCGAACCCGCGCCGCCCCCGCCGCGCAAGACGGTCGCCATCGAGCCGCTGAAGCGCAAGATCGAGTCCGCAGAGCAGGTCGTCACCCGTTGCACC
>NZ_PEGG01000160.1 GCF_002737765.1 Caulobacter sp. B11
GAGGGCCAGGGTGTCCTTTGGAAAGCAGGAGCCGCCATAGCCGGGACCGGCATTGAGGAACTTGCCCCCGATCCGCTTGTCGAGCCCGATGCCCTTGGCCACCTGCTGAACGTCCGCCCCAACCTTTTCGCACAGGTCGGCCATCTCGTTGATGAAGGTGATCTTCATGGCCAGAAAGGCGTTGGCGGCATATTTGATCAGTTCGCTGGTCCGGCGGCCGGTGAAGACGATCGGCGTCTCGTTCAGCGACAGCGGCCGGTAGAGCTCGCGCATCACCGCCTGGGCCCGCTCGTCTTCGGTGCCGACCACCACCCGGTCAGGGCGCTTGAAATCCTCGATCGCCGCGCCCTCACGCAGAAATTCCGGATTGGAGACCACCGCGAACTGCGCGTTCGGATTGACCCTGCGAATAATGGCCTCGACCTCGTCGCCGGTGCCGACCGGCACGGTCGACTTGGTGACGATGACGGTGAAACCATCGATCAGTCCGGCGATCTCCTCGGCCGCGGCATGGACATAGGACAGGTCCGCATGGCCGTCGCCGCGGCGGGTCGGCGTGCCCACCGCGATAAACACCGCGTCGGCCTCGGCGATCGCCCGAGTCCCGTCCAGGGTGAAGGACAGCCGGCCAGCCGCCACATTGCGGGCCACCAGGTCGTCGAGACCGGGCTCAAAGATCGGGATCTCGCCGCTTTCGAGCCGCGCGATCTTGCCCGCGTCCTTGTCGATGCAGGTCACCACGTGACCGAAGTCCGCGAAACAGGCTCCAGACACCAGACCCACGTAGCCGGTGCCGATCATTGCTATGCGCATCAAGGTCTCTCGCTGATCCGGTGATCCAGGTCGCGCCTGGCCGCCAGGCGGGTTCGCTAATCAATCAATCGCGACAACTAGGCAAGGGCCCATCGGCGCGGATCAGCCCCCATCTGGACCCTGTCGGGCGAGAAACACTTTCTTTGCACCTTCTACGCTAATTTGAGGTTTCAAGTTCGGGGGACCTTGCGAGTGCTACAGATTTTGACCCATTTGATAGCGCAGCATGAGCAAAGGCTTGTCCTGGTCGCCGGCCTTGTCGGCTTTGCAGCCTGCTTCACGGCGTTTCGTCTCTATTCGCGGATGCGCGGCGCCAAGGGCGTGGTGCGCGCCGCCTGGCTGCTGCTCACCGGCCTGGTGGCGGGCTCCGGCGTCTGGGCGGCTCACTTCATCGCCATGGTCGCCTTCGATCCAGGCCTGAAAACCGGCTACAGTCCGACCGGCACCCTGCTGTCCCTGATGATCGCCGTGGTGTTCATGGCCGGCGGCTTCGCGGTGGCCTCGGCCCAGCGGTCCCACACCAACGATCTGGCCGGAGGCCTGCTTCTGGGGGTCGGCGTCGCGGCCATGCACTATGTAGGCATGAGCGCCTTCGTGACCCAGGGCGCGGTGCTGTGGGAACACGCCACCGTCGCGGCCTCGGTCATTCTGGGGGTTGCGGGCTCCACCAGCGCCCTGATGCTTGCCGGCCGCGCCCGATCCGTCACACGTCAGGCGATCGGCGGCGGGCTCCTCGCCCTTGGCGTCGGCCTGTTGCACTTTACCGGCATGGCCGCCGTCACCATCGTGCCTGACCCCTCGATCATCGTGCCCGACCAACTGCTTTCGGGGGGCATGGTCACCTTCGCCGTCGCCGCCATTACGGTCCTGGTCACGCTCGGCGGCCTCGGCGCCGTGACGATCGAGAGCCAGACCAGCCGTTCGGCCCTCGATCGCATCCGTCGCCTCGCCAACGCCGCCTATGAAGGCATTGTCGTAGTGCAGGACGGCCGCATCAACGACGTCAACGCCGCCTTCTGCGTCCTGGCCGGGGCCGAGTCCCAAGACCTGGTCGGAAAGCCCTTGTTCGCGGGTCTGATGTCGTTCGACAGCAACGAGGAATCCCGCGAGGGCGTGCGCCGCGAAGGTCAGTTGCAGCCTCTGGACGGCGGGCGCGCCATTCCGATCGAGGTGTTCGCGCGACTGATGGACGACGGCGCCCGCACCGAGACCTCGGGCCTCACCGTGCTGGCGGTCCGCGACCTGCGCGAGCGCCGGTCGGCCGAAGAAAAGATTCGTTACCTGGCCGAGCATGACGGCCTGACGGGTCTGCCCAACCGCAATTCCCTACAGTCGCGACTGGCCGCCGCCCTGGACCGGGTGGAGGCGTCGGGCGAATCGCTGGCGCTGATCTGCGTCGACCTGGACCACTTCAAGGAGGCCAATGACCTGCACGGTCATCTGGCCGGCGACGCCCTGCTGGTCGAAGCCGCCCGCCGACTTCAGGACTCGGTGACGGCGCCCTCCTTCGCCGCGCGCTTGGGGGGCGATGAGTTCATCATCGTTCAGATCGCGGCGGGCGACCAGCCCGCGGCGGCGGCGGAACTGGCGGGACATCTGCTTGAGGCTCTCAGCGTGCCGGCGATCCACGAGGGCCAGCCGCTGGTCATGGCCGCCAGCCTCGGCGTGAGCCTGTTCCCCGACGATGGTCGCACCGCCGAGGCCTTGCTGGCCAATGCCGACATGGCCCTCTATCGCGCCAAGGAAAGTGGTCGCGGCGTCTACCGGTTCTTCAAGCGCGAGATGGACGATTCGATCCGTGAGCGCCGGACCATGGCCCGCGAACTGCGTCAGGCGATCATCGACGAAGAGCTGATCGTCTATTATCAGCCCCTGGCCAGGGCCAGCGATGGCGAGGTCTGCGGCTTCGAGGCCCTGGTCCGGTGGCTCCACCCCGTTCGCGGCATGATCCCCCCGCTGGAGTTCATTCCGGTCGCCGAGGAAAGCGGGCTGATCGGCCAGCTGGGCGAATGGGTCCTGAGGCGCGCCTGCGCCGACGCGGCCGCCTGGCAGCGCCCCCTGCGCATCGCGGTCAATCTGTCGCCGCTGCAACTGAACCAGCCCGACCTGCCCAAGCTGGTCCACGAGGTGCTGATCGCCAGCGGTCTATCGCCCCATCGGCTTGAGCTTGAGGTCACCGAAAGCGCGCTGTTCAAGGACTACCAGCGGGCGCTGGACAATCTGCGCCGCCTCAAGGCGCTGGGCGTTCGGATCGCCATGGACGATTTCGGCACCGGCTTCTCGTCGCTGTCGACCCTTCAGTCCTTCCCGTTCGACAAGATCAAGATCGACAAGAGCTTCGTCGAGGATATCCATCGCCACGACCGGGCGACGGTGATCGTCCGCGCCGTCCTCGGCCTGGGCCGCAGCCTCGACATCCCGGTGGTGGCCGAAGGCGTAGAGACCGAGGAGCAGATCAACTTCCTGCGCGGCGAGGACTGCGCCGAACTGCAGGGCTACGCCATCGGCCGACCGGCGCCGGTCGAAAATATCACGATCTGGACCAATGCCGCCGCTCCGGCCGAAACCGCCGAGAAGATCACGCCCGTGCGGCGCTCGAAACGCGCCGCGGCCTAGGACGTCGCCACAGGTCTCTAGCGACCGCCAGAACGGATGAAACCGCCCGAAACCCCATCCCGGGTTTCGCATTGATCCGTTTCAACCCACAATGCCGGCGACGCAGGGTCAGGATGCGAGCATGCAGCAATTGTTGGGGCGGCTGGCGAGCCGGGTCGCCACGTCGGCCGACCGCCCTGCCCGGCGCTATGGCGCCGCTATCTTCATCGTGGCTGTCGCCGCCGCCGCCAAACTGCTCGCGTCCAGCCTGACCGGGTTTTCCCCCAGCTTCCCGACCTTCTACGTCGCGGTCCTGCTCGTCGCCGTGATCGGCGGTCCAGGACCTGGCCTGGCGGCCATCCTGCTCAGCGTCGCCATGGTCTGGGCCTTCTGGTCGCCGGGCGCCGAGGCCTGGCCCCTGCATCCGCGCGACGCCGTCGAATTTGGCATGTTCATTATCTGCGGCGGGCTGATCGTGCTTCTGGTCGAAGCCATGCGACGGACCGTGCAGGAGGGTTTGGCGGCCGAGCAGCGCTTTCGCACCGCCCAGGAGGCCTCACGCGACGCCTTCGTGATCCTGGAGCCGATCCGCAAGGCCGGCGCGATCATCGACTTCCGCTGGACCTATGCCAATCCGGCGGCGGAAGCCCTGCGCCCGTCGACCGTTTCCAGCCTGATCGGCCGCCGGGTCAGCGAAGCCTTTCCCAACGACACCGGGACCCAGATGATCGATCGGCTGCGCCTATTGCACGAGGCGAGCGATGCGGACGACCTTGAGGTTCACCGCGTCATCAATGGCGTCGAACACTGGATGCGCTCCAGCGGCGTGCGCCTCAACGACGGGGTGGCGGTCACCTTTCGCGATGTCACGCTTGAACGCCGCGCCACGACCGCGCTGCGAACCAGCGAAGAGCAGTTTCGCAGCGTCGCCAACGCAGCGCCCGTGCTGATCTGGATCTCCGACGTTTCAGGCGACTGCACCTGGTTCAACGACGCCTGGCTGAATTTCACCGGTCGCAAGATGGACGAGGAGATCGGCCGCGGCTGGAGCGCCGGCGTGCATCCCGAGGATTTCAAGCCCAGACTGAACGCCGTCATCGAGGCCACTCAGGCGCGCCTGCCCTTCAAGACCAGCTTCCGCCTGCGCCGGGCCGACGGCGCCTGGCGGTGGATCAACA
>NZ_PEGG01000161.1 GCF_002737765.1 Caulobacter sp. B11
CTCGAGCTGCAGCGCGCGCTCAAGGCTCGCGGTCGGCTCGGCGTGACCAGATTGACCACCCCGCCGATCGCCTGACTGCCCCAGAGGTGGATTGCGCGCCGCGCAGGACCTCGATCCGCGCGATGTCGCCGATCAGCAGATTGCCGAAGTTGAATCCGCCCTGGGTCGAGGATGGGTCGTTTGAGCTTGACGCCGTCGACCACCACCACCGTGTGGTAGGATTCCGCCCCGCGAATGAAGACCGAGCCTGCTGGCCTTCACCCCCGCTGCGGGCGACGACGACGCCGGGGGTGCGGGAGATCAGGTCCGCGACATTGGTGGCCTGGCTGAGGGCGATGTCGCAGCTGTCGAGCGCGGTGATGGAGACGCCGATCTTGTCGGCGTTCTGCGCGAAGCGGGTGGCGGTGACGACCACGCCGTCGACGGCGCTGGCGGCTTCCGCCCCAGCGACATCGGGGTCAGCGGCCTTGCGCGGCGTGAGGCTGGTTTCAGCAAGGGCGGGCGAGGCCAGCAAGAGCGTGGCCAGGGCGGTCGTGGTCAGAAGTCTGCGAGTCATGGGTTTCCCCTCCGGTGACGACGAACCGGCGCTCGATCGGGTCCGCGGGCGTGACGGCGCGCGGGCTCGCGCGAGGGGCGCGGTCCAGGTTGCTCGTCGTCTCTGTCGGGAAGACCCGTTTCACATGGCGCACCCCGGCCATGGGAAGGACGACCGCGACGGGCAGGTCTCCTGGCTCACGGGTCAATGCCTTCGCGTCGCCTTCCCAGATCGCCCGCGAACGGGGTTTCCAGTGGCATGAATGACGCGCGGACTCGCCGCTTACAGTTGCGGGGGCAGCCCGGGTTTTTCACCCGAGTTCCCTTTTCATCCTCCGGAGAGGAACCTGTCGCGAGGCCCGGACTAGCTGTTGCGCCGCGCACCGTCAATCCGGCGGGCATTCGGCGCAGAACGGCGCGTGAACTCTGGCGCTGGCCGTCCGGCCGCTCTATATCGGCGACCACATGACCATCGATCACGACTCCCGCCTTCGGCGGCTGAAGTTCCGGGCTTGGCACCGCGGATTTCGCGAAGCGGACCTCATTCTGGGCCCGTTTGCTGAAAACCATGGGCCAAACCTGACCCCCGAACAGCTCGACTTGTTCGAAGCGCTGATGGAAGAGTCAGACCGTGAGATCTATGCTTGGATCGTGGGGCAGGAGCCGACCCCGCCCGCGTTCGACAACGAAATCATGAACATGATCAAGTTGTTCCGCTATGAAGCTCACGCGGTCAGACCCATCGGCGATGGCGCCTGAGGCCTGTCGCCGCGACCGAGCTTGGTCGGGATATCGCAACGTTTGTCGCGCGCTCGCTCTGTTCCACGGCGAGGAAGCCGCCCCGGCGGATCGGAATCGAACTTTTCACGAGCGGGCCAGGCCCGTCCATAGGCGCTAAAGAGCAGCATGGCCCACGACGCCAAACAGATCGCCAAGGCCTCGGGCGGCCTCACCCTGGCTGGCGCGCCGGAGGGTTTTGACGCCCTGGTGATGGCCGACATCGCCCGCGCCCGGGGTGGGCTGACCATGTTCGTGGCCCGCGACACGGCGCGAGCCACGGCCTTCATCGACGCCCTGAGATTCTTCGCGCCCGAGATCGAGGCGGTGCTGTTCCCCTCCTGGGACTGCCTGCCTTATGACCGAATCGGCCCCTCGGCCGGCGTCGCGGCGACCCGGATGTCGACCCTGCACCGCCTGGCCAACGGCCTGGGGAAGGCCAAGCCGGCCATTCTAGTCACCGCCGCGCCGGCGCTCCTGCAGCGGGTTCCCGACAAGTCGGTCCTGATGCGGGCCAGCTACGCCGCCCAGGTCGGCAATGTCGTCGAAGTCGCGGATCTGGAACGCTATTTCGCGATCAACGGCTATGTCCGCGCGTCGACGGTGTCCGAGCGCGGTGAGTTCGCGATCCGGGGCGGCGTGATTGACGTCTATCCGCCCGCCGCCGACGAACCCGTGCGGTTGGACCTGTTCGGCGACACGCTGGAAAGCATCCGGGCCTTTGATCCGGAGACCCAGCGTTCGACCAAGCAACTGAAGGCGATCGAACTTCTGCCCGTCAGCGAGGCCCTGCTCGACGCGGCCGGCGTCTCGCGCTTCCGGTCGGGCTATGTGCGCACCTTTGGCGCACCGGGCGATGATGCGCTCTACGCCACGGTCAGCGAGGGCGGCCGCCGGGCCGGTCTGGAGCACTGGCTGCCGCTGTTCTATGAGCGCATGGCGACCCTGTTCGACTATCTGCCCGAGGGCGGGCTGATCGGCATCGATCATCAGGTCAATGAGGCGCGCGACGAACGCCTGTCGATGATCCAGGACGCCTACGAGGCCCGGGCTGGCGCCGACCGCAAGTCGGCCTATCGCCCGCTGGAGCCCAAGGCCCTCTATCTGACCGCCGAGGAATGGGACGGCGCGATCGCCGACCGCACCCATCGCCGCTTCACGCCCTTCCAGCCCCAGGGACTGGACGTGGTCGACATGGGCGCCAAGCTTGGCCGCACCTTCGCCGCTGAGCGGGCCCAGGACAGCGTCAACCTGTTCGAGGCGACCGCCGAGCATGCCCAGGCCCTGACAGGGCAGGGCAAGCGGGTGCTGTTCGCCTCTTGGTCGGAGGGCTCCTCGGAACGACTCGGCACGATGCTGGCCGACCACGGCCTGACCCGAATCCCCTACGCGGCCTATTGGCAGGCCGCCAAGGCCGCCGATCCCAAGACCCCGCAGCGCGTTGTGCTGCCGCTGGATCATGGCTTCGAGACCGACAGCCTGGCGGTGATCTCGGAAACCGACATTCTCGGCGACCGCCTGGCCCGGCCACGCAAGAAGCGCCGCGCCGCCAACTTCCTGGCAGAGGCCAGCGCCCTGACCCCCGGCGACCTCGTGGTCCACATCGATCACGGCATCGGCCGCTATGAGGGCCTCAAGACCCTCGACGTCCAGGGCGCGCCGCATGACTGCCTGGACCTGCTGTACGGAGGCGAGGCCAAGCTCTATCTGCCGGTCGAGAACATCGACCTTTTGACCCGCTACGGAACCGACGGCGAGAACGTCCAGCTGGACAAGCTGGGCGGCGCAGCTTGGCAGGGGCGCAAGGCCAAGGCCAAGGAGCGCCTGCGGGTCATGGCCGAGGGCCTGATCCAGATCGCGGCGGCTCGCCAGCTGAAATCCGTCGAAGAGACCGATCCGCCGCACGGGGTGTTCGACGAATTCTGCGCGCGTTTCCCTTACGAGGAGACCGACGACCAGCTGTCGGCTATCGCCGATGTGCTGAGCGATCTTGGATCCGGCAAGCCGATGGATCGTCTGATCTGCGGCGACGTCGGGTTCGGCAAGACCGAGGTCGCCCTGCGCGCCGCCTTCGTGGTGGCCATGAGCGGCAAGCAGGTGGCCATCGTCTGCCCAACGACCTTGCTGGCGCGCCAGCACTTCAAGACGTTCAAGGATCGCTTTCAGGGCTGGCCGATCAAGGTCACCCAGCTATCGCGGATGGTCACCGGCAAGGACGCCGCCGCCGCGCGCGAGGGCCTGGCCAATGGTCAGCTGGAGATCGTGGTCGGCACCCATGCCGTGCTCTCCAAGCAGGTCTCGTTCAAGGACCTGGGCCTGGTCATCGTCGACGAGGAGCAGCACTTTGGGGTCAAGCACAAGGAGAAGCTCAAGGAGCTTCGCGCCGACGTGCACATGCTGACCCTGACCGCCACGCCCATTCCCCGAACGCTCCAGATGGCGCTCAGCGGCATTCGCGAGATGTCGATCATCGCCACCCCGCCGGTCGATCGCCTGGCGGTGCGCACCTATATCAGCCCCTTCGATCCGGTGACCCTGCGCGAGGCCCTGCTGCGCGAGAAGTATCGCGGCGGCCAGGCCTACTATGTGGTGCCGCGCATCAAGGACCTGGAGGAGATCGAGAAATTCCTCCGCGTTCAGGTGCCGGAGGTGAAGTTTGTGGTCGGTCACGGCCAGATGGCCCCGACCCAGCTGGAAGACGTGATGACCGCCTTCTACGAAGGCCAGTATGATGTCCTGCTCGCCACGACGATCGTCGAGAGCGGCCTCGATATTCCCAGCGCCAACACCCTGATCGTGCACCGCGCCGACATGTTCGGCCTGGCCCAGCTCTATCAGATCCGTGGCCGGGTCGGCCGGTCCAAGGCCCGGGCCTACGCCTATCTGACCACGCCCGCTGAGAGGCAGATCACCCTGTCGGCCGAGAAGCGCCTGAAGGTCCTGCAGTCGCTCGACAGCCTGGGCGCCGGCTTCCAACTGGCCAGCCACGACCTCGACCAGCGCGGCGGCGGCAATCTGCTGGGCGACGAGCAGAGCGGCCACATCAAGGAAATCGGCGTCGAGCTGTACCAGCAGATGCTCGAGGACGCGGTCGCCGAGCTGCGCGAACGCCAGGGCGCCGAGGCCTTGAGTTCAGATCGCGGCTGGTCGCCGCAGATCAATACCGGCGCGGCCGTGATGATCCCCGACGAGTACGTCCCCGACCTCAATGTCCGCCTGTCGCTCTATCGCCGACTGTCCGAGGCGGAGCGCGCGGCTGACCGCGAGGCCCTGGCCGCCGAATTGATCGACCGCTTTGGCCCCCTGCCGCCGGAAACCGACAGCCTGCTGAAGGTGGTGGCCATCAAGGGTCTGTGCCGCGAGGCCAATGTCGCCAAGATCGATGTCGGCCCCAAGGGGGCTGTGGCCAGCTTCCGCAATGACACCTACGCCAACCCTCTGGCCCTGATGCAGTTCGTGGCCAAGAACAACATCGTCTGGAAGGTGCGGCCCGACCAGAAGGTGGTGGTGAAGGGCGAGTGGGATACGCCGGCCGCCCGCCTGGACGCCGCTGAAAAGATCCTGACCCAACTGGTCAAGCTGGCCAAGGAGTAGGGCGGTCCGGTCTAGACGCTCGGTTCGAGGGCCTTGTCGATCGCCGCGGCGATGTTTTCCGGGCTTTCAGCCCCGACGACGGCCAGCTTGCCGCCGAAGATCGCGAACGGCACGCCGGTGATTCCGCCCTGGACGGCCATGGCGTGCTCGCGCGCCACCGAGTCCTGGTCCGCGCCTTCCGACAACAGCCGAAGGATCACGAGGCGGTCCAGTCCGGCCTGCTCGCCGATCTCGGCCAGGACCTGGGGATCGCCGATGTCGCGACCATGGGTGAAATAGGCCGCGAACAGGGCCTCGACCACCGCATCCTGCCGGCCCGCGCCCTGACTCCAGCGGATGAGACGGTGCGCGGCGTTGGTGTTGGGCGACAGGGCGATCGCGTCGAAATCGAAGACGATGCCGTCCTCGGCCCCGCCTTCGACCAGGGCCGTATGAACGGCCTTCAGCTTGAGCGGATCCTTGAACTTGCCGGCCATATAGGCTTTGCGATCAACGCCTTGCTCGGGAAGGGTCGGGTCAAGCTGATAGGGTCGCCAGACGATCAGGGGCTCGACATCCGGCCGCAGCGCCAGAGCGGACTTCAGGCGCCGCCAGCCGAGATAGCACCAGGGGCAAACGACATCGGCGACGAGGTCGATCAGCAGCGGTTGTCCCATGGACCTTCCTCAGACGGCTTCGCGTTGCAGCGCACGGGCCGCCGCGCGCTCGAGGGCCTTGACCGCCCCTTCGCCATTTTCGATCTGCGCCACGCCAATGTCGAACTCGCAGACAAAGGGACTGCGGTCTTCGCCTGCGTCAAAGGCCGTGCAGCCAATGACGGCGGCGATGCGTTCGGCGGCGGCGCGGGCGGCGGCCTGGTTGGTGGCGGGGAGGGCCAGGGCGAAGACTTCCGGCGCCAGGCGGGCGGCGGTGTCCTCGACCCGCACCAGCCGGCCGACCATCGAGCCGATCTGCGGGATGGCTCGATCGAGCCAGCCATTGGACCGGGCCCACAAGACGTCGGCCTTGTCGGCGATACGCAGCACGCAGATCGACATCGGTCGGGCCCGCTCCCGCGCCGCGGCGGCCAGGCGTACCAGGTGCGCGGCGAAAAGGTCGCGGGTGAACAGTCCGGTGGCGGCGTCCATCAGGCCCGAACTGCGCGCCTTTTCCAGCGCGCCCCGGATCGATTCGCCCCGGCGGTAGTTGCGGGCCAGTTCGATGACCCGACGGGCGGTTTCGACCTCGGGGCGTCTCGGGCGACGCGACGTCGGAAACGCCGCGATGGAAGGCCTCGGCCATGGTCACATAGCTCTCGGCCTTGAGGTAGAGCAGGGCCGGGATGTGGAACAGGCGGGTGTTTCGACGCATGCCCGCCGCGATCGACAGGGCTTCCTGCTGATTGTCGCCCGCCCACAGGACCACGGCGTCGAAGGCCCGCTCGTGAAGATAGTCGAAGGCCGTATAGGCGGTGAAGGCGCCGACGACGTCCGCGCCGCTGCGGGTCAGGGCGTTGGACAGGGCCAGGAACTGCGGGGCCGGTTCGCCGATGGCCAGGATCCGGAAGGGCTCGCCGTGCGATTCCGGCAGGTCCAGCCGGCGGCCGCGCTCGCTGAACGTGGCCATCCGCAACTCGAACTCTTCCTCGGCGATCGCGGTGCGGACCAGCGATTCTAGCCTAAGAACGGCCTGGGCCGGGTGCAGGGGCGGCGAAAGCGTCAGGTCGAAGGCCTGATGGTTGGGTTCGCCCGGCTCGCCGATCGCGATCACTGGTAGGCGACGCGGCGCCACC
>NZ_PEGG01000162.1 GCF_002737765.1 Caulobacter sp. B11
AGAAGCGCGAGGACCGCGAGGAAATGGCCTCGGTGCGCGCCCGACCCGTTCGTGGGCCTCGGTGCTCAGCGCCTTCCCCGGAACCGAGATCATCGAGGTGCGGCGCATCCTCACCCCGAGGCGCCGCCGATCGAGCCGACGAGCTGGAAGACTAGAGATCTCCCTTCCCCCTTTGAGGGGGGAAGGGTCGGGGATGGGGGTGATGCGTTTCAGGATGGGGCCCGGCCTCGCCCAGGCCCGCCAAACGCTGTTACCCCCCCCTAACCCTCCCCCATCAAGGGGAGGGCGACACGAAAACGGAGCAGACCCCATGAAAGATCTCGGCGGCCTGATGAAGCAGGCCCAGGCGATGCAGCAGAAACTGGCCGACGCCCAGGCGCGGCTGGCCGAGACCCTGGTCGAGGGCACCTCGGGCGGGGGCATGGTCACCGTCACCCTCAAGGGCACGGGCGAGCTGGCCAAGGTGGTGCTGGATGAGACCCTGATCGAGCCCGGCGAGGGCGAGGTGATCGCCGACCTGATCGTCGCCGCCCACGCCGACGCCAAGAAAAAAGCTCGACCCGCCCAGGCCCAGATGATGCAGGACGCCGCCGGTCCGATGGCTGGCCTGATGGCGGCATGCCCGGGATGAAGTTCTAGCCCTTGGCCGCCTCCGCCGGACCCGAGATCGAGCGCCTGATCGCCCTGCTGTCCAAGCTGCCGGGCCTGGGACCGCGTTCGGGCCGGCGGGCGGCCCTGGCCTGCTCAAGAAGCGCGACACCCTGCTGGCTCCGCTGACCGCCGCCCTGGTCGACGCCCAGGCCAAGGTTCGCACCTGCTCGGTTTGCGGCTCGCTCGACACCTCCGATCCCTGCGCCATCTGCGCCGACGGCACGCGCGACCCGCGGCTGGTCTGCGTGGTCGAGGAGGTCGGCTCGCTGTGGGCCATGGAGCGCGGCCAGGCGTTCAAGGGCCGCTATCACGTGCTGGGCGGCTGCTGTCGGCCCTGGACGGGATCGGGCCCGAGGCCCTGCGGGTCGGCGAACTGCTGGGCCGGGTGGCCAAGGGCGAGATCGCCGAGGTCATCCTGGCCCTGCCGGCCACGGTCGACGGCCAGACCACGGCCCACTATCTGGCCGACCGGCTGGCGGCTTCCGGCGTGGCGGTGACCAGCCTGGCGCGCGGCGTGCCGGTCGGCGGCGATCTGGACTGGCTCGACGACGGCACCATCGCCCAGGCCCTCAAGGCGAGGCGGCCGACCTGAACCGAGGCATGAGGGGATTCCCTTAAGCGTCGCTGCGGACCTGACAGGTCTCTTCGCACATGCGAGATGAAACCGTCGCGGCGGGGCGATCCTCCTCCCGCCGACGGCGTATCGAGGCCATAGCCATGCTCTTCAAGCCCCACGAAAAGCCCCTCGCCGACGGCGAGACCGAAACCCCCCATGTCGCCAAGGTCGGCGTCCGCGATGCGGGCCACAACGTGACCAGCGCCGCCAATGAACCGATCAACGGCGTGATCGCCGACATCGCCGACGGCGACGACTGAGCCCGGCCCTCGCCGGCTGAGATGCTTCCAAGAGGGGCCGACTCCGTCTAGGAACGGAGCATGAACTTCTCCGATCCCTTTCTGATCCTCGCCCTCGTGCTGGCGGTCGTCACCATCGCCGCCGTCCTGTGGGCCCTGATGTCCCACGCCCGCGCCGGCCGGGCCGACGCCCGGGCCTGGCAGCTGAACGAAAAGCTGGTCCAGGCCGACGAGCGCGCCCGGTTGCTGGAAGACCAGTCGGCGACCCAGGGCGAGCTGCTGCGGGCCCAGGCCGCCCAGCAGGCGACCATGACGGCCAACACCGTGGCCGAGGCCCTGATCAAGCGCACCGAAGAGAATTTCCGCAGCCGCGAGCTGCTCAGCCAGCAGCGGCTCGAGGCTCAGCTGAAGCCGGTCGCCGAGACCCTGGCCAAGTTCGAGGCCCAGGTCACCGCCGTCGAAAAGGCCCGCGCCGAGGAAACCGGCGGGCTCAAGGCCCAGATCACCGCCCTGATGGAGGCCTCGGTCGCCACCCAGTTCGAGGCCCGCAAGCTGTCGGCCGCCCTGCGGCGCGGGGCCGGGGTGCAGGGCCGCTGGGGCGAGCAGACCCTGCGCAATGTCCTGGAGGCCGCCGGCCTCAACAAGCGCTTCGATTTCGAGGAGCAGTTCAGCGTCGACACCGAGGAGGGCCGCCGCCGGCCCGACGTCAAGGTCAAGATGCCGGGCGGGGCGGTGTTCGTCATCGACGCCAAGTGCTCGCTCAACGCCTTCCTCGAGGCCCAGGACGTCGAGGAGCCGATGCGCGAGGCCGCCTTCGTGCGCCACGCCGCCAGCGTCCGCGCCCACATGCAGGGCCTGTCGGCCAAGAGCTACTGGGACCAGTTCGCCGCCGAGGGCTCGCCCGACTTCGTGGCCATGTTCGTGCCCGGCGACGGCTTCCTGGCCGCAGCCCTCGACCGTCTGCCCGACCTGATGACCGAGGCCATGGACAAGCGGGTGCTGCTGGTCACCCCGACCACCCTGTTCGCCCTGTGCAAGGCGGTAGCCTATGGCTGGCGGGTCGAGGACCAGGCCAAGAACGCCGCCGCCATCGTCGCGGTGGGCCGCGAGCTCTACAAGCGCATCGCCGTGATGGGGGCCCATGCCGGCTCGGTGGGCAAGGCCCTGGAGGCGGCGGTCGGGCGCTACAACCAGTTCGTCGGCTCGCTGGAAAGCCAGGTCCTGACCCAGGCGCGGCGGTTCGAGGACCTGTCGGTCGACCACGAGGGCAAGGACATCCCCGAACTGGTTCCGGTCGAGAACGCCGTGCGGCCGCTGGTCAAGCTCGTTGACCGGACCGACCCGGTTGCGCCTCCGGTGGCGTTACCTTAGGTTGTTGGCATGTGGTTCATTGCAGGTATCGGGGCCGTCCTGGCCGGTCTCATCATGTTGGCCCGGCAGGGCTTGGCGGTTCTGAAGGCGCGGCGCACGGGCGTCCTGGTCAGCACGTCCTACGGCGCGCCGCGAATCGACCGCGCGGCGGAGCCCGAGAAGTTCGATCGTTTCATGGCCGCGCGGGCCAAGGGTTTGGTCGGCCCCGCGGTGCTGGTCTTGATCGGCCTTGGCTGGCTGGGCTGGAATATCCTCGCCCTCACCCTCCGAAGCTAGCGGCTCGAAACGTCGCAGGTTTGGCCCCCAGCCTTGACGGTCGGAAACGCGGCCCTTACCTGAGGGACATCATGGCCATACGTCGCATCCTTACCGTCGATAACGCCGCCGATCTGGCGGTGCTCAAGCAGATCTCCAAGCACGTGGCGGTCGTCGACGACGCCCTGCGCGCCCTGATGGATGACATGCTGGAGACCATGTACGACGCCCCAGGCATCGGCCTGGCCGCCGTTCAGGTCGGCGAGCCGATCGACGTGATCGTCATGGACCTGGCCCGCGAGGGCGAGGAGCCGACCCCGCGCTTCTTCGTCAATCCGAAGATCACCTGGGAATCCGACGAACTGGTCGCCTATGAAGAAGGCTGCCTGTCGGTTCCGGAATATTATGACGACGTCGAGCGCGCGACCAAGGTCAAGCTGACCTCGCTGAACTACCGGGGCGAAGTGGTCGAGGAAGAGGCCGACGGCCTGTTCGCCGTCTGCATCCAGCACGAGATGGACCATCTCAAGGGTGTGCTGTTCATCGACCACCTGTCGCGCCTGCGTCGCGACCGGGCTATCACCAAGGTCAAGAAGGCCCGCCGCGCGGCCTAGTCTGTTTCACCCTCTTTGCTGAAAGAGGGTCCCTGCCTACTTCTTCCCGTCGTCGGCCGTGGCCTCGTGGACTTCCTTCTTGGCGTCCGCGCCCGCGTCCTTGGCGGCGTCTCCGGCCTTCTCGCCGGCCGCCTTGGTGGCGTCGACGGCGTCGCCGGCCGCGGCCTTGAGGTCGCCGGCCACTTCCTTGGTGCTTTCCTTCAGGGCCGTCCCGGCTTCCTTGACGTCCGGGTCGCTGGCGATCTGGCCGGCGGCGTCCTTGATGTCCTGGCCGGCGGCCTTGGCGCCTTCCTTGATTTCTGTGGCGTGCTGGTCGGAACAGGCCGCGAGCGACAGGGCGGCGGCGGCGATCAGGATGAGGGCGCGCATGGAAGGTCCTCCTAAGGGGTCTGCCTTATAACGACCAGCCACGGTCAAGGTTCCGACTGCGGCTTTCCCCGGTCGAGCAGGGCGGCTAAACGGGAGCCATGCGCCTCGCCTTTCTCGGAACGCCCGAATTCTCCGTCGCCTGCCTGGCCGAACTGGTCGCCGCGGGCCACGAGATCGTCTGTGTCTATTCCCAGCCGCCCGCGCCGCGCGGCCGGGGCCAGGACCTGCGGCCCTCGCCGGTCCACGCCTTCGCCGAGAGCCTGGGCCTGCCGGTGCGAACCCCGGTCTCGATGAAGACCGCCGACGAGATCGCCGCCTTCCAGGCCCTGGATCTCGACGCCGCCGTCGTGGTGGCCTTTGGCCAGATCCTGGTGCGCGAGGTGCTGGACGCTCCGCGCCTGGGCTGTTTCAACCTGCATGCCAGCCTGCTGCCGCGCTGGCGCGGGGCCGCCCCGATCCAACGGGCGATCATGGCCGGCGATCCTGTCACCGGGGTTCAGGTCATGCGGATGAGCGAGGGGCTCGACGAGGGTCCGATCCTGATGTCCGAACAGGTGCGGATCGACGCCCTCGACACGGCCGGCAGCCTGCACGACAAGCTGGCCATCGTCGGTTCGCGCATCCTGCCGGTGGCGCTGGCCGCCATCGAACGCGGCGGGGCCCGCGAGACGCCGCAGGGCGAGGACGGCGTGACCTATGCCAAAAAGATCAAGTCGGCCGAGGCCCGTATCGACTGGACCCGTCCCGCCGCCGAGGTCGACCATCACATTCGCGGCCTGTCGCCTTTCCCAGGCGCCTGGTTCGAGGCCCCGTCCGAAAAAGGACCCGTCCGGGTCAAGGCCTTGCTGTCACAGGTCGAGGCCGCGGACGGCGCGCCGGGCCAGGTGCTGGACGACGCCCTGCTGATCGCCTGCGGCGAGGGCGGCGTGCGCCTGCTGAAGGCTCAGCGCGAGGGCAAGGGCGTCCAGGCGGCCGACGTCTTCACGCGCGGCTTTCCGCTGAAGGCCGGGACGATCCTGGCCTGATGCCCCGCTACCGCCTCCTTGTCGAATATGACGGCCGGCCCTATTGCGGCTTTCAGGCCCAGGCGACCCTGCCCTCGGTGCAGGGGGCGATCGAGACGGCGGTGAAGGCCTTTTGCGGCCAGACGATCCGCATCGTGGCGGCGGGACGCACCGACACCGGCGTTCACGCGACCAGCCAGGTGGTGCATGTCGACCTGGAGCGAGACTGGCCGGCCCAGACGGTGATGAACGCCCTCAACGCCCACCTGACCCGCGAGGCGGTCAGCATCCTGGACTGCCAGATCGCGCAGGGCGACTGGCACGCGCGATTTTCGGCCAATGAGCGGCGCTACCTCTACCGCATCCTCAACCGTCGCGGCCCGCCGGCTCTCGACAAGGGCAAGGTCTGGCATGTGAAAAAGCCGCTGGACGCCGAGGCCATGCAGGCGGCCGCCCAGGCCCTGGTCGGGCTGCACGACTTCACCACCTTCCGCGACATGCACTGCCAGGCCAAGTCGCCGCTGAAGACCCTCGACGTCGCGCGCGTTTGGCGAGCCGGCGACGAGGTCTGTCTGGCGTTCGAGGCGCGCAGCTTCCTGCACCGCCAGGTGCGGTCGATGACCGGCACCCTGGTCGAGGTCGGGATCGGGCGGTGGAGCGCCCAGGATGTGAAGACCGCGCTGGAGGCCAGGGACCGCACGACCTGCGGCCCCGTGGCTCCACCCGACGGGCTATATCTGGTCGGGGTCGGCTACGGCGACTGAGCCGCGCGGGCGGGGTCTAGTCCATCAGTTCGGCGGGAACCTTGCCGCCGTTTTCCGACAGCTTCCGGATCACCTGCCGGTGCAGCCAGATGTTCATCGTCGCGCTGTCGCCCTTGTCGCCGGTGTAGCCGAGCTCGTCGGCCAGGGCCTTGCGCTCCGATAGAGAGCTCTCCAGGCCGACCAGTTTCATCAGGTCGACGATGGAGTGACGCCAGTCGAGCTTTTGCGGGCTGTCCGCCGCCAGCTCATCCAGCACCGCGGTCACGTCCACGACCTGGGGCCGGGGCGGAGCTGGCGAGATCGGCGCGGCGCTGGGCGTCGGCGTCGGGGCGGGCGCGGGAACCGGCTTCACCGCGCTGGTGGTCGGGGCCGTCTTCGACGCGTGGCCGAAGATCTTGCTCATGATGTTGCTGAAGATGCCCATGTCGCGCTCCTGAAGGTTGGAGCCGATCAACGCCCAGGACGGGTGGTGGTTCGACGCGGGGTCGAAGTCCGTGCTGGGCAAGGGGATCGACCCTTCGCCCGCCAGACGCATCGCGCCGTGGCCGGGTGGGCGATAGGGCCTGACGCGGGTTCAGCGCTTGGTGGAGGGCCTGTTCTGGGCGCGATCCGCCAGCAGGGTGGTGACCTGCCCATAGGCCACGGCCAAGCCGAAAGCGACGAAACTGACGACGACGAGAATGAGGAAGGGGTTCATGAGGGTCTCGCTTTAAAAACGAGACCAAGATCCCAGATGCCCTGAAAAGCGCCTTGATTTGGCTCAAACCGCCGGAAAATGGCGCGCGGCGCGGCTTAGAGCACCGAACAGCTGGTCAATTGCGCGAAGGCCTCGAGCGCCGCCGTCCCGACCACCGAGGTGCCGAACCGGTCCAGCTCCGGCGACCACACCGTGACCACCGCCTTGCCCGGAACCACGGCGACGATGCCGCCGCCGACCCCGCTCTTGGCCGGCAGGCCGACCCGATAGGCGAAGCTGCCGACCGAGTCATAGATCCCGCAGGTCATCAGCAGGGCGTTGAGGCGCCGGGTCAGGCGGTCGGGAAAGATCGTCTCCTGAGCCACCGGCGAGAACCCGCCGGCCGCCAGGGGCAGGAAGGCGCGGCTCATCTGCCGGCAGCTCATCGACAGGGCGCACTGGCGGCAATAGGCGGCGACCACATCGAGCGGATCGTGGGTGATCGTGCCATGGCCGCGCATCAGGTTGGCGATCGCCCGGTTCTGGTGGGCATGGGCCAGTTCCGACGCCGCCACGGCCTCGTCGATGACCAGGGCCTGGTCCGACAGGAAGCCGGCGAAGTCGCGCACCAGGGCGGCGGGGTCGGCGGTCCAGTCCAGCAGCATGTCCGTCACCGCCAGGGCCCCGGCGTTGATGAACGGATTGCGCGGCACGCCGCGTTCCGCCTCCAGCAGGGCCAGGTGATTGAACGGCGTGCCCGAGGGCTCCTTGCCGACCCGGGTCCAGACCTCGTCGCCCATGCGGTTGAGGGCCAGGCCCAGGGAAAACACCTTGGTGATGCTCTGGGCCGAGAACGGCTCGTCGGCGTCGCCGATCACGTGCTCCTCGCCGGCCACGGTGCGCACGGCCATCCCGAACTTGCCGCCCGGCACGTCGGCGAGCTCTGGAATATAGTCGGCCGGTCGGCCCTTGCCGAAGTGCGGCCGGACCAGAACCGCGACCTCGGCCAGAACGTCGGGGATGGACAGGGCCTTCATGGGCGGGCCGCCCGAACCATCAGGCGAAGGCCGCGAAATAGCGGCGGATCAGGGCCTCATAGGCCTTGGCCAGGTCGCGGATCTCCTGGACCGGAACCCGCTCGTCGACCTGGTGCATGGTCGAGCCGACCAGGCCGAACTCGACCACCGGGCACAGGCTGCGGATGAAGCGCGCGTCGCTGGTGCCGCCGGTGGTGGACAGCTCCGGCGCCCGGCCGGTGGCCTCCTCGACGGCGGCGACGATGACGTCGGTGAAGGGGCCAACCTTCGTCAGGAAGGCCTCGCCGCTGATCTTGCACATCACCTCGGCGCGGGCCTTGAAGTCCTCGGCGGCGGACGCGCACTCGGTCTCGATCCAGGCCTGCAGGTCCTTGCCCCTGTGGGCCGGATTGAAGCGGATATTGACCCGGGCCCGGGCCGTCGACGGGATCACATTGGTGGCGGTATTGCCGACATCGATGGTGGTGACTTCCAGGTTGGACGGCTGGAAGCCCTCATAGCCCTCGTCCAGCACCCGGCTCTGCAGGCGCGACAGGATCGTGACCAGCATCGGGATCGGATTGGCGGCGCGATGCGGATAGGCCACGTGGCCCTGCTGGCCTTCGACGGTGATCCAGGCGTTGATGCTGCCGCGCCGGCCGATCTTGACCATGTCGCCCAGCAGGCTGGCGCTGGTCGGCTCGCCGACGATGCAGTGGTCGATGATCTCGCCCTCGGCCGCCAGGGCCTCGACCACCTTGACGGTGCCGTCCTCGGCCACGCCCTCCTCGTCGCCGGTGATCAGGAAGCTGATCGAGCCGGGGTGCTCGGGCGTTTTGCCGACGGCCGAGACGAAGGCGGCGATGGCGCTCTTCATGTCGACCGCGCCGCGGCCATAGAGCACGCCGTCCCGGATCTGGGCCTCGAAGGGTCCGGCGGTCCAGGCGGCGTCGTCGCCGACCGGCACCACGTCGGTATGGCCGGCGAAGCACAGGTTGGGCCGGGCGGTTCCGCGCCGGGCGTAGAGGTTCTCGATCTCGCCGAACTTCATCCGGCGGCAGGTGAAGCCCAGGGCGTCCAGCTGGCGCTGCAGCAGGTCCATCGCGCCCTCGTCGGCCGGGGTCACGGACGGACGGCGGATCAGGGCCTGGGCGAGGTCGACGGGGTCGATACTGACAGAAGCAGGCGCGGGACTGGTCATGATGTTGGCTTTAGGCTTCCCTCCGGCTGTACGCAAACCACGCAAGTCTCTTCCACGGACCCGGCATGCCCAAGATCGACATCGACGCCGCCCCCACCCGTTTCGGCACGGCCTATCCGCCGCCCTACGACGCGCCGTGCCAGGGCCGCCAGCGCTGGAAGCTCGGCGACGCGGCGGGCCTGACCCAGTTCGGCGTCAATCTGCTGCGCCTGCCGCCCGGCTCGTGGACCAGTCAGCGTCACTGGCACACCGCCGAGGACGAGTTCACCTGGGTGGTCGAGGGCGAGGTGGTGCTGGTCGAGAATGACGGCGAGACGATCCTGCGGGCCGGCGACTGCGCGGGATTCAAGGCCGGGGTCGCCAACGGCCACCATATCCAGAACCGCTCCGACCGGGTGGCGGTGCTGCTGGAAATGGGCACGCGCGCGCCGCAGACCGATGGCTGCGACTATCCCGACATCGACCTGATCCTGCGCGAAGGCGAGGAAGCCTACCGCCATCGCGACGGGACGCCCTATGCGGTCGAGGCGGGTCGCAAGCGCTGATGTTTTCGGCGAGGTCCGGCGGGCTTGACGGGCGTCAAGGCGCGACGGGCGCGTGGCGTCACGGTGCGGCCCATGCTTTGGTCGGGCGCGCTTGATCCCGGCCCCGGAGAACGATCCATGCCCACCCACCGCGAACGTCACCTGATCGAACGCATCGGCTGGCTGCGGGCCGCCGTGCTCGGGGCCAATGACGGCATCGTCTCGACCGCCAGCCTGATCGTCGGCGTCGCCGCCGCCGCCCAGGGCCGCGGCGAGATCCTGGTGGTCGGGGTGGCCGGACTGGTCGCCGGGGCCATGTCGATGGCGGCGGGGGAATATGTCTCGGTCAGCTCCCAGGCCGACACCGAACGCGCCGATCTGGCCCGCGAGAAGGCCGAGCTGGAAACCCAGCCGGCCTCCGAGCTCGACGAACTGGCGGGGATCTATGCGGCGCGCGGGGTCGAGCCGGCCCTGGCCGCACCGTCGCCGCCCAATTGATGGCCAAGGACGCCCTGGGCGCCCACGCCGCGACGAGCTGGGCATTTCGAAATGACCACGGCCAGGCGATCCAGGCCGCCCTGACCTCCGCCCTGACCTTCGCGGGCGGCGCGGCCTGCCGCTGGTCGCCGCCGTCGTGGCTCCCTCTCGGCCGTGATCGTGCCGGCGGTCTCGGTCGCCTCGCTGCTGTTCCTGGCGCTGCTCGGCGGATCGGCGCCCAGGCCG
>NZ_PEGG01000163.1 GCF_002737765.1 Caulobacter sp. B11
CCCAACTATCCGAGCGCCGTCTGATGCAGATGGCGTTCGAGCTGAAGATGCTGGCGGCGGCGACGGTCCTGGGCCTGATCCAACTGCTCTGGGCGGCCGCGGCCGCCCAGCCGCAGCGGGGCCTGAAGTGGAATGTCGGACCGCGCGACACGCCGGTGGTGCTGACCGGCATGGCCGCCCGGCTCGAGCGCGCCGCCGCCAATTTCCGCGAGACCTTCCCGCTGTTCGCGGCGGCCGTGGTCGTGGCCTATTTGGGTGGGCGTCTCGGTACGCTGACCTACTGCGGCGCGGCCCTCTATGTCGGGGCGCGAGCGCTCTATGTCTTTCTCTATGCCTTCGGCGTGCCGGTTGTCCGCTCGCTGGTCTGGCTCGCTTCCCTGGTCGGCGTCTGCCTGATCCTGGCGGCCCTGGTGATCTGAAAACAACATGCGTGACGGCGGCAGACTGACAGCGGCGATCGAGGTTCTCACCGAGATCGAGACGCGCCATTTCCCTGTACGGATGGCGCTGAAACGCTGGGGCGAAAGCGCCCGCTACGCCGGGTCCAAGGACCGCGCCTTCGTCTCGGGCCTGGCGCTGGACGCCCTGCGCCGCAAGCGTTCGCTGGGCTGGATGATGGGCGACACAAGCGCCCGCGGCGTGGTGATCGGCGTTCTGGTCCATGATTGGGGCTGGTCCCTGGATCGTGTGGCCGAGGCAATGGGCGAAGAGCACGGTCCCGGGCCCCTGACCGACCTCGAACGCGAACGTATCGTCGCCCCGGTCCCGATCGCCGACGCGCCCGCGCCGGTGGCCGGCGACTATGCCGACTGGCTGGAGCCTTTCCTGGTCCGCGCCCTGGGCGCCGACCACACCGCCGAGATGGCGGCCCTGTCGCAACGCGCCCCAGTCGACCTGCGCATCAATCTGCTGAAGACCGACATCGAGCGCGGCGGCAAGGCCGTGGCCTCGATCGGCGCCGCCCCGGCCGGCGGTCTCGACACCGCCTTCCGCATCGACGCCCCGCAGGCCGCCGATCGCACGCCGTCGGTCGAGGCCGTGCCGGCCTTCTCCAAGGGTTGGTTCGAGGTGCAGGACCTGGGCTCGCAGATCGCCGCCGCCACGGCCGGCGAGATCAAGGGCAAGCAGGTGCTGGACTTCTGCGCCGGGGGCGGGGGCAAGACCCTGGCCCTGGCCGCAGCCATGGGCAATAGCGGCCAGATCTACGCCCATGACAGCGATCCGCGCCGCCTCGCCGACACCATCCGCCGCGCCCAGCGGGCGGGGGTGCGCAACCTGCAGATCCGCTCGCCGATCGAGGGTGAACCGCTCAAGGGCCTCGAGGGCAAGCTGGACGTGGTCTTCGTCGATGCGCCCTGCACCGGCTCGGGCACTTGGCGCCGTCACCCCGACGCCAAGTGGCGCCTGTCGCCCGATCAGTTGGCCAAGCGCCAGATCGAGCAGGACAGCGTGCTGATGGACGCCGCCGACTTCGTCAAGGTCGGGGGACGGCTGATCTATGTGACCTGCTCGCTGCTGGTCGAGGAGAACGAGGACCGCGTCGCGGCCTTCCTCGAACGCCGCCCCGAATTCGCGGTAACCCCGGCCACGGTGCCGGGCATCGAATCGCACCTGACGCCGCAAGGCTTCCTGCGCCTCACCCCGCACGGCGCCGAAACCGACGGCTTCTTCGCGGCGGTGCTGGAGCGGAAATAGAAAACCCTTCTCCCCTCCCGGGAGAAGGTGGCCCCTCATCCGTCGCCCTAGCGGGCGACACCTTCTCCCGCGAGGGGAGAAGGAAACGCAGACGAACGACGCTGGAGACCCATCGCCCATGACCGCCCCCGTCCATCACCAGCGCGTCCTGATCGTCGATTTCGGCAGCCAGGTGACCCAGCTGATCGCTCGCCGGGTGCGCGAGGCGGGGGTCTATTGCGAGATCCATCCGTTCGACAAGGCCGAGGCCATTGTCGACGACTACGCCCCTAGCGCCATCATCCTGTCGGGCGGCCCGGCCAGCGTGCTGGAGGCCGACAGCCCGCGCATTGGCAAGAAGCTGTTCGATCTGGGCGTGCCCCTGCTGGCCATCTGCTACGGCCAGCAACTGCTGTGCGACGTGCTAGGCGGCAAGGTCGAGGGCGGCCACGCCGGCGAGTTCGGCCGCGCCGAGATCACCATCGGCAAGGCCAGTCCGCTTTTCGAGGGCCTGGCCGAGGTCGGCGCGCTGGAAACCGTGTGGATGAGCCACGGCGACCGCGTCACCGCCATCCCGGACGGCTTCGAGGTGATCGCCACATCGAACGGCGCGCCGTTCGCGGCCATCGCCGACGACGCCCGCAAGATCTACGCGGTGCAGTTCCACCCCGAGGTCGTGCACACGGTCAACGGCGCGCGGATCTATCGCAACTTCCTCGAGCTCGCCGGGCTGAAAGGCGACTGGACCATGGCCGCCTTCCGCCAGGAGATGGTCGGCAAGATCCGCGCCCAGGTCGGGACCGGCAAGGTGATCTGCGGCCTGTCGGGCGGGGTCGACAGCTCGGTCGCCGCCGTGCTGATCCACGAAGCGATCGGCGACCAGCTGACCTGCGTGTTCGTCGACACCGGCCTGCTGCGCCACAACGAGGCCGACCAGGTCGTCACCCTGTTCCGCGATCACTACAACATCCCGCTGGTCCATGTGGACGCCGGGGCCGAGTTCCTGGGCGCGTTGGCCGGGGTCAGCGACCCGGAAACCAAGCGCAAGATCATCGGCGGCAAGTTCATCGACATCTTCGACCGCGAAGCCGCCAAGATCGACGGCGCCGACTTCCTGGCCCAGGGCACGCTCTATCCCGACGTGGTCGAGAGCGTCTCGGCGCGCGGCGGCCCCTCGGCGGTGATCAAGAGCCACCACAATGTCGGCGGTCTGCCCGACTTCATGAAGCTGAAGCTGGTCGAGCCGCTGCGCGAACTGTTCAAGGACGAGGTGCGGCTGCTGGGCGTCGAGCTGGGCCTGGCCCCGGCCTTCGTCGGCCGCCACCCCTTCCCCGGCCCCGGCCTAGCCATCCGCATCCCCGGCGACATCACCCCCGAGAAGGTGGCTGTGCTTCAGCAGGCCGACGCCATCTATCTGGACGAGATCCGCAAGGCGGGCCTCTATGACCAGATCTGGCAGGCCTTCGCCGTGCTGCTGCCGGTCAAGACCGTGGGCGTGATGGGCGACGCCCGCACCTATGAGAACGTCCTGGCCCTGCGCGCGGTGACCTCGACCGACGGCATGACCGCCGACTTCTTTGAATTCCCCTGGGACGTGCTGGGCAAGACCGCCACCCGGATCATCAACGAGGTCCGAGGCGTCAACCGCGTGGTCTACGACATCACCTCCAAGCCGCCTGGGACGATCGAGTGGGAATGACGGGGCGTCGTTTCAGGGCTATCGTAGACTATCAGAAAGTCATCGTAAGTCACTGAAATAAAAAGTGTTCTTAATCCATAAGGAGCGCTGGCTATCGCCGGCGCTCTTTTCGTTTGTCGGCATGGCTGACGGCATTGGGGCAGGGGTTGCCCAATTGATCTTAGGCGATATACCGTCCGAAAATTACGTCATGACGGCATTTTTCTAGATCCTAAGTTCCTGAAAACGTTATCGAAACTGAGCGTATGTCTAGCCGAAGTGGGCTGGCGGCATTTTCGCGCGCTTTCGGCCGCTTTCAGGGCTAGCCGGAGACCGTCAATGTTGAACGACAGCAAGCTCAAGTCCCTGAAACCACGGGATAAAATCTACAAGGTCGCGGACCGTGACGGCATTTACGTCACGGTTTCTCCGGCGGGAGCGATCTCCTTTCGCCTGGACTACCGGATGAACGGCCGGCGCGAGAGCCTGACGCTGGGCCGGTACGGGCCAGATGGCATCACCCTGGTGCGGGCTCGGGAACTGGCCATGGCCGCGCGCAAGGAGGTCCGGGAAGGGCGTTCGCCCATGATCGACAAGCAGCGGGCCAAGGCCAAGCTGCAGGACGCCAGAACGTATGGAGAGTGGGCCAACAAGTGGCTCGACAAGGCGCCGATGGCCGAGAGCACCCGCGCCATGCGCCGGAGCATCTACGAACGTGACGTCGCGCGGGAATTCCAGAACCGATTGCTGCCCGAGATCGAGCCGCAGGACATCCGGGCCCTCTGCAAGAGGATCGTGAGCCGTGACGCCCCTGCAACGGCCATCCATGTCCGCGAGCAGATCAAACTGGTCTTTGCCTTTGCCCGTCTCAACGGCGTCAAGGTCGAGAACCCCGCCACCGAGGTCAGTCCGGCGTCTATCGCAACCTTCGTGCCGCGTGAGCGCGCGCTGAGCCCCAAGGAAATTCGGATCGTCTATCCGTTGCTTGAGCAGGTAGCGACGCTGCCCACCATCCGTCTGGGAATGAAGTTGATCCTTCTGACCCTGGTCCGGAAAAGCGAGCTGACTTTCGCCACTTGGGACGAGGTCGACTTCGTCAACGCGATCTGGACGATCCCTGCCTCGCGGATGAAATGCGGTCGACCCCACAACGTCTACCTGTCGAGGCAAGCGCTCGACATCATGATCGCGCTACGGACCTGCGCCGGCAATTCGCCCTATCTGCTGCCGTCGCGCTATGAGCCCGATCAGCCGATGTCTCGCGCAACTTTCAATCGCGTCACCACGGCGATCTACGAGCGCGCCAAACAGAATTGTCAGCTGCTTCAGCCCTTCACCGTTCACGACCTGCGCAGGACCGGCTCGACCCTGCTCAACGAGGTGGGCTTTGATGGCGACTGGATCGAGAAGTGTTTGGCGCACGTCGACCGCAGGACATCGCGGCGCGTCTACAACGTGGCCGAATACGCCCATGCCCGGACACACATGCTCCAGGAGTGGGCCGACATGATCGATGCCTGGGTGGCGGGCAAGAAACACACACCGGTGCTGCAGCCCTCGCTCACCCACGGTGTGGTTCTGGATCCGGCTGCTTAGGCTGGGGTGGGTCAGGGTAAAGACATGGTGTGTGGCCATAATGAAAGCTTGGTGATACACAATGGCCGATTAACGGAGCGCGAAGGTGCCATTATGGCGACGCCACACCATCCATCGACGGCGGTCCGTCGTAGCCTGCGTAAGCTGGGCGGCGACATCAAGGATGCCCGCCGCCGCCGGGGGCTCCCGGCTGAGGTGGTCGCTGAGCGTGCCTTCACCTCGCGGTCCACCCTGCGCCGCATAGAGGCAGGCGATAACACCGTGGGCATCGGCATCTACGCCGCCGTACTTCAAGCCTTGGGTCTGCTGGATCGTCTTGGGGAACTGGCGGCGCCGGGGCAGGACCAAGTTGGTCTGTCGATGGCTTCCGCCGCCTTGCCAAAGCGCGTGCGGATCAAGCGGATACCGAGTGGCGACCATGGCTGACGTCGAGGTCCACATCGACTTCGCGGCCGGCCTGCGCCGGGTCGGCACGCTTCATCGCCAGGCTCGCCGCGGCGGCGAAGCCGTCGTCTTCGAGTACCATCCCGACTGGTTGGCGGATGCGACCGCTTCTCCCTGGAGCCTGCCCTGACATTGGGCCAAGGCGCCTTTCGCGCCGGCAGCTGGCCTGACGATGTTCGGCTCGATCGGCGACTCCGCGCCCGACACCTGGGGGCGGCGGCTGATGCAGCGGGCCGAGCGGCGTCAGGCCGAGCGTGACGGGCGTCCTGTGCGCGCGCTTTCCGACGCCGACTACCTGCTGGGCGTGGCCGATGTTTCCCGCCTCGGCGCACTACGGTTCCGACGACCTGGCGAAGAGGCTTTCCAGGCGCCGACCAAGGCGGGCGTGCCCGGGCTTGTCGAACTGGGCCGGCTGATGGGCGTCACCGAGCGCATCTTACGCGACGAAGAAACGGACGAGGACCTGGCGATGATCTTCGCGCCGGGTTCCTCTCTCGGCGGCGCTCGTCCGAAGGCGTCGGTGATTGACCAGCACGGTCGGTTGTCGATCGCCAAATTCCCTAAGGAGACCGACGACTACAGCATCGAGCTCTGGGAGGAAGTGGCGCTGAGGCTGGCCGAGCAGGCCGGTATTCGTACCCTGGCCATGAGCTGGTGATGGTCGCCGGAAAGTCCGTTCTGCTGTCCCGGCGTTTCGACCGGCAAGGCGAGGCTCGCATCCCCTTCCTGTCGGCTCTGTCCATGATGGGTCTGAAGGATGGCGAACGGGGAAGCTATCCCGAACTCGTCGATGTCCTGACCCAGCATGGCGCCCAGACCAAGCAGGATGCGGCTGAACTCTACCGCCGCATGGTCTTCAACGTCTTGATCTCCAACGTCGACGACCACCTGCGCAACCATGGATTCCTTTGGGCCGGCCAGGGGGGATGGGTGCTGTCTCCAGTCTATGATCTTAACCCGACCCCGACCGATGTCAGGCCGCGCATCCTCACCACCAACATCGATCTGGACGAGGGCACTTGCGACTTGGATCTGGTGGAGTCTGTCGCCGAGCTCTTCGGACTGGGCGCGAAGGCGGCGCGAGAGATCATCGCTGAGGTTAGCCGGGCAACCGCCACTTGGCGCGATGTCGCCGCAACAGTCGGAGGGCGGCCAGCGGAAATCCGGCGCATGGAGAGCGCGTTTGAGCATGCCGACTCACAGAAGGCGCGGGCTCTCTAGTTACGGTGAGGCGGACGTTCACAGCGGTGGAAGGGGCAAGTCTATTGCGATCATGGGGATCGCGATCTCCCCATAAGGCGACACGCTAAAGCATCGCGTCCCGATATCGCCGAGGACGCGTCATGCCTGCTCCAAACACCATCACGCCTGACAAACTCGCGCGCCTGATCGGTACGCCGACAGTCCGCCTGCTTAGTGAAAGTGAAGCGGATCGCCGCTGGGACCGAAGGCGGCGTATCGGCCGACGCCGCCCACCGCACGGCTTCGACCATCGTCTTGAGCGCCGCGTCGATCTCGGTCTTGGCCGGGGGGCTTCCGTCGCGGCCAGACAGGGCGGCGGCGAACACAACCTGCCAGGGCGGTCCTGCGTCCCTGGACTCGCGAGCCAAGCTCTCGAAGTCGGACAGCTCGCCAGCGGCCTTATCCACGCACATTAGCGCCGACAAGGCGCCGCCGCGTCCGGCCAGGAAGTCTTCCCGCTGCGTCGGGGTCGGATGATCGGGCAGCTCGGCGCCAGCGAACACGAACAGCAGGCGATGAGGCTGCACCTGGGCGGCGGCGGTCTTCAGCAGTTGCTGAAAGTGGGAGTCTTCGGTCATGGGCGCACCTTGGGGTATTTCACCGGCCTAGCCC